>QHWK01000556.1 GCA_003223775.1 Acidobacteriota bacterium | reverse complement strand
CCTTGATGTCGAACACCTTGCTCTCGGTGCCGTCGGCGTGCATGACGATCTTGCCGTCGGTGAGCACGCCGTCCACGTCGAACAGCACCAGCCGGACCTTCGCCGCGCGGCCTGCAGCCGGCATCAGAACAGCCCCGTGCGCCAGAGATCGTGGAGGTGCAGCACGCCCGCGATGCGCGTCGGCTCGCCCGCCTCGGCGACGACGAGCGAGGTGATCTTCCGCTGCTCCATGACGTTGAGCGCTTCGGCCGCGAGCATCGTCCGCGCGACCGAGATCGGATGCCGCGTCATCACGTCGGCCGCCTGCAGATCGAGGATCTCGCCGCCGCGCTCCATCCGACGGCGGAGGTCGCCGTCGGTGATGATCCCCAGCAGCGCCTCGTCGTCGGCGTCGACGACGCACGTCATGCCGAGCCCTTTGCTCGACATCTCGTAGATGACGTCGCGCATCCGCGTGTCGGTGCGGACGACGGGGCAGAGCTTGCCCGCGCGCATGAGCGCCTCGACTCGCATCAGGCGCTTGCCGAGCTTGCCGCCGGGGTGCAGGCTCGCGAAATCCTCCTCGCGAAATCCCTTCTCGACGAGCAGCGTCATCGCGAGCGCGTCGCCGATCGCGAGCGCCGCCGTCGTGCTCGCCGTCGGCACCAGGTTCATCGGACAGGCTTCCTCGGCGACGCTGCAGTCGAGCGCGACGTCGGCCGCCTGCGCGAGGGTCGACGTCGGATCGCCGGTGACGGCGACGAGCTTCGCGCCGAGGCGCTTGATCGTCTCGAGCAGCAGCAGCAGCTCGTCGGTCTCGCCGCTATAGGAGAGCGCAAGGATCACGTCGTCAGCCTGGATGACGCCGAGATCGCCGTGCCGCGCCTCGGCCGGGTGCAGGAAGATCGCCGCGGTGCCGGTGCTCGTCAGCGTCGCCGCGATCTTGCGCGCGATGAGGCCCGACTTGCCGATGCCGGTGACGATCACGCGGCCGGCGCAGCTGCGCAGCAGGCTCACCGCGCAGTCGAAGCGCTCGTCGAGCCGCTCGACGAGCGCGAGGATCGCCGCCGCTTCGGTCTGCAGCACCTTCCGTGCGAGGGCGCGGCCTTCGACCGTCGTCGTGCCGGCGGCCTTGTCGTTCGGCCGATCAGCCATGCACGCGCGCCTCGGCGCGCTTCGCAATCGCGTCGATCGCCATCAGGCGCTCGAGCAGCGGCTCCAGCAGGTCGAGCCTCAGCGCGTTCTGCGCGTCGCTCTTCGCGCGGCTCGGGTCCTCGTGCACCTCGAGGAAGACGCCGTCGACGCCGGCGGCGACGCCGGCCGACGCGAGCGGCTCGATGTATTCCGCGAGGCCCGCGGTGACGCCGTTGCCACCGCCGGGGAGCTGCAGGCTGTGCGTCACGTCGAAGACGACGGGGATGCCCTGGCCGCGCATCATCGGAAACGCGCGCATGTCGACGACGAGGTTGTGGTAGCCGAAGCTGGTGCCGCGCTCGGTGACGATCACCTTGTCGTTGCCCGCGTCGGCCGCCTTCGCGATCGCGTGCTTCACATCGTCGGGCGCGAGGAACTGTCCCTTCTTGATGTTGACGACGCGGCCGGTCCTCGCTGCGGCGACGATGAGATCCGTCTGCCGGCAGAGGAACGCCGGAATCTGCAGGACGTCGGCGACCGCGGCGGCCGGCGCCGCCTGCGCGGGCTCGTGAATGTCGGTGAGGATCGGCACGCGCTCCCGCGTGTCCGCTTTCACCGCGGCGAGGATCCGCAGGCCTTCGTCGAGGCCGGGGCCGCGAAACGATCGCATCGACGTCCGGTTCGCCTTGTCGTACGACGCCTTGAAGACGAACGGCACGCCGGCACGGCGTGTGATCTCGACGAGCCGGCCCGCGAGGTCGCGGGTGTGCGCCTCGCTCTCGATCACGCAGGGGCCGGCGATGAGCACGAACGGGCTCCCGCCGCCGACGGCGAGCCGATCGCCGACCTTGATCGCCGTCTGCCGGACGGGACTCACGCCGCCAATTGTATCAAGCGACCGACGCCGCCGCGGCGCGAGGCTCGGCCTGCCGCGTCTTGTGCGCGTGGGAGGCGGCGACGAACGCGGCGAAGAGCGGATGCGGGCGCGTCGGCTTCGATTTGAACTCCGGATGGAACTGCACCGCGAGATACCACGGGTGGCCCGGCAGCTCGGCGATCTCGACGAACTTGCCGTCGGGCGAGCGTCCGGAGATCTTCAGGCCGTGTTCGGTGAGCGCGCGCTCGTAGAGGCAGTTGAACTCGTAGCGGTGCCGATGCCGCTCGTGGACGAGCGTCGCGCCGTACACGCGCTGCGCGAGCGATCCGGGCGCCAGCTCGCAGGCGTAGCTCCCGAGCCGCATGGTGCCGCCGAGATCGTCGACGCCCAGCAGATCGCGCAGCTTGTAGATCACCTTCGAGCCCGCGTCGGGGTTGCACTCGGTGGAATCGGCGTCGGCGAGGCCGGCGACGTTGCGCGCGTACTCGACCGTCGCCCACTGGAACCCGTAGCAGATGCCGAAGTACGGAATCTGCCGCTCGCGCGCCGTCTGCGCGGCGAGCATCATGCCGCGCGTGCCGCGGTTGCCGAAGCCGCCCGGCACGAGAATGCCGTCCGCGCCGTCGAGCAGCGCACGGCCGTTCGGCTCCTCGAGCGCCTCGGCCTCGATCCACTTGATGTTCACCTTCAGGCGATGCGGGAAGCCGCCGTGGTAGAGCGCCTCGTTCAGGCTCTTGTAGGAATCCTCGTAGCCGACGTACTTGCCGACGACATGGATCGTGATCTCGTCCTTCGGATTCTTGATCCGGTTGACGAGATCCTCCCACGCGTGCATCCGCCGCTCGGTCTGCGGCAGGTGGAGGTACTTCAGCACGATCTGATCGAGCCCTTCGCCCGACAGGACGACGGGCACCTCGTAGATCGTCGAGACGTCCTTCGCCGTGATCACGGCTTCTTCGTCGACGTCGCAGAAGAGCGCGATCTTGCGCTTGATGTCGGTGTCGAGGAACCGATCCGTGCGGCACAGCAGAATGTCGGGCTGGATGCCGATCGACCGCAGATCGCGGACGCTGTGCTGCGTCGGCTTCGTCTTCAGCTCGCCCGCGGCGCCGATGAAGGGGACGAGCGTCAGGTGCACGTAGAGCGAGTTGTCGCGCCCCACGTCCTGCCGCAGCTGGCGGATCGCTTCGAGGAACGGCAGGCTCTCGATGTCGCCGACCGTGCCGCCGATCTCGACGAGCACGATGTCCGCGTCCTTCGACACGCTGCGAATCGCGTCCTTGATTTCGTTGGTGATGTGTGGAATCACCTGCACGGTGCGGCCGAGATAATCGCCGCGGCGCTCCTTCTGGATCACGCTCTGATAGATCTTGCCGGTCGTCCAGTTGGAGTTCTTCGTCGTCAGCGTGCTCGTGAAGCGCTCGTAGTGCCCGAGGTCCAGATCGGTCTCGGCGCCGTCGTCGGTGACGTAGACCTCGCCGTGCTGATACGGGCTCATCGTGCCCGGATCGACGTTGATGTACGGATCGAACTTCTGCATCGTCACCTTGTAGCCGTGGCCCTCGAGGAGGCAGCCGATGCTCGCCGAGGCGAGCCCTTTGCCGAGCGAGGAGACGACGCCGCCGGTGATGAAGATGTATTTCGTGGTCCGTGCATCATCCATGTTCGTCATAGGCCTCAGTTCGAGGTGGGCGCGGTCAGCAGCCGCCGCACCTGTTCCAGGTCCTCGGGGGTGTTCACTTCGAACGATTCGTGGCGCGTCTCGATCGCCTTGATGCGGATGCCGTGCTCGAGCGCACGCAGCTGCTCGAGCGATTCGGCGCGCTCGAGCGGCGTCGGCTCGAGCGACGCGAGCACGAGGAGCACGCTCCTGCGGTACGCGTACAGGCCGATATGTCTGTAGATGGGCGGCCATCCGCCGCGCGGATCGACGACGTAGGGGATGGGCGCGCGCGAGAAATACAGCGCGAAGCCGCCGCGATCGAGGACGACCTTCGTGACGTTCGGGTTCGCCAGCTCCGCCGCGTTGTGGATGCGGCGGAAGAGCGTCGTCATCTGCAGCGAGCGGTCGGCGGCGAACGGCGCCACGAGCTCGTCGATCGCGCGCGGATCGATCAGCGGCTCGTCGCCCTGCACGTTGACGACGACGTCGCAGTTGAGCGACGCGGCCACCTCGGCGAGGCGATCGGTGCCCGTCGGGTGCGTCGCTTTCGTGAGACGCACCTTGCCGCCGAAGCCGTTCACGCGAGTCGCGATGCGCAGATCGTCGGTGGCGACGATGACGTCGGAGAGGAGCGTCGAGGCCGACACGCGGCGGTACACGTGCTCGATCATCGGACGTCCGTCGAGGTCGGCGAGCGCCTTGCCGGGGAGCCGTGTCGAAGCGTATCGGGCGGGGATGACGGCGATGACGGTGAGCGGAGGAACCGGATCGACTCTCGAACCAGTCGATGCAGGGTGCACGACGAATAATAGCACACCGGAAACGCGCGCATGCTACCATCGCCGCAGACGTCGAGGTCTGCGCTGCTGTCGATCATGAGCTTCAAGCGTACGGCGGCGATCGCCGTCATCGGCGGCGCGCTCATCGCATGGCTGGCGGGCGCCGCGACGTCGAACCGTCCACTGCCGCCGCTGCCTCCCACGATAAAAACGCCGATCGAAGCGCGCGGCGCCGCGCTCGAGGACGAGATCGCGCGGCTGCACGAGCGGCTGCGTCCGTCGGCCTCGCCTCGTCTCCCCACGCGCAACCTGTTCGCGTATCGCGCCACCGCGCATGCGGCGCCGCCGGCGCCACTGCCGCCCGCGCGTCCCGCGGTCGCCGACGCGCCGCCCGCGGCGCCGTCGCTGCCGCCGCTCAAGCTCGCAGGCATCGGCGAGGACGAAGGGCCCGACGGGCCAGTGCGCATCGCCTTCATCAGCGGCGAAGGGCAGCTCTTCATGGTGAAGGAAGGCGAGATGGTGACGCCGCGCTACCGCGTCGCGCGCATCGCCGCCGACGTCGTCGAGCTGCAGGACGTGAACGACATGACGACGCGCCGCCTCGCGATGCGGTAGGCGCCGCGGAAAATCTGCAGGGCGAGGCTTTCAGCCTCGCCTGGCGACCCTGAAAGGGTTGCCCTACATCTGAGTCCTTCCACGTGCCCGGTCAGGTCGCGATCATCATCAACCCGATTGCCGGCGGCGGCAC
Organism: Acidobacteriota bacterium; assembly: GCA_003223775.1. Classification (GTDB taxonomy): domain Bacteria; phylum Acidobacteriota; class Vicinamibacteria; order Vicinamibacterales; family CAVVIG01; genus QHWK01. The sequence continues at coordinate 2,432 of QHWK01000556.1, read as the reverse complement.
GCGCAGCGCCGCGGACGCGCACGCGCGGCTGGCGCTGGCGATCGCCGACGGGCTGTCGGTGCCCGTCGAAGTCTTCGTCACCGAGCGCGTCGGGCACGCGCGCGATCTCGCGAGCGCCGCCGTCGGCCGCGGCGCCGAGCTCGTGATGGCGTGGGGCGGCGACGGGACGATCAACGAGGTCGCGTCGGCGCTCATCGGACGAGACGCCGCGCTGGGCATCGTGCCGGCGGGATCCGGCAACGGGCTCGCGCGCGAGCTCGGGATCGATCCGCGGCCGGAGCGCGCGATCGCCGACGCGCTGCACGCCGCGCCGCGGCCGATCGACGTCGGCGACGTCGAGGGGCGCTACTTCGTCAACACCGCCGGCGTCGGCTTCGACGCGCACGTGGCCTCGCGGTTCGCTGCCGCGCGGCGCCGCGGCTTCCTCGGCTACGCGAACATCACCGCGCGCGCGCTGGCGAGCTACGTGCCGCTCTCGTACCGCATCACGATCGACGGCGCCACCGACCACGTCCGTGCCGTCCTCGTCACGCTCGCCAACTCGGCGCAGTTCGGCAACGGCGCGCTCATCGCGCCCGGCGCGCGCGTGGACGACGGCGAGCTCGATCTCGTGGTGATCGAGGAGCGATCGCGCTTCAGGACGATCTGCGGCCTGCCGCGGCTGTTCAACGGCACGATCCGGCGGGCGGCCGGGTGCCGAATCACCCGGCTGACGGACGTGACGATCGAAGCCGACGCGCCGCTGACCTTTCACGTGGACGGAGAGCCAGTGAACGGCGGCTCGGTGCTCCGGGCGCGTGTTCACCCTCGCGCCCTTCGCGTGGCCGCCGCGTAATTAAGAATTTGGAATTAAGAATTTGGAATTCGTTGTCGCGCTGTCACGACTGCGATCACGAATTCTTACTTCCGAATTCCGACTTCTTGATTTTGATCGTCAGTACCTCTCGCCTTGGCCGGTCGCAATCACATTGACCTGCTGGCGAACGGCGGCGCGCTGCTGGCCGTCGGCGCCGAACAGCTTCGCGCGCACCTCGTAGGTGCCCTGCGGCAGGCTCCTGAACTCGAAGGTCGTGGTCCGCGCGGCGCGATCCCCCTCGAGTTGGATTTCGCTGCTTCGATAGAAGTCTGCGGATTCGGCGACGATCTCGACGGCGCGGTTGCCGGCGTCGGCCTCAATCGTCGTGCGCACGACGAGGTTGGCGGGCGCGAAGGCGACAGCCGGTGACACTTTCATCGTGATGCGTTCGCCGGCGCCGAGCGACAGCGTGGTGGATGCCATCAGGATTCCCAGCACACAAGCGCGAACTTTCATCAGCCTCACCATCGCAATCTGTCGTCGCCCGACGGCCGGAAGTTCCGTCAACGCCGGCCCGTTTGTCGCCGCCTCGTGCGGCTCGGCTGGCTGTTGTGCAAGCGGCAGACCAGAGCGAAAGAACAAGAAATCCGCCGGCTTGAAGTACTCTGAGGCGCCCAGGAGGCTCACTGCCGATGCGCGTTCGCGCCACAGTCGCACGTGCTCTACCGTTTCTGTTGCTCGCGGCTACCACTGTCAACGCACAACGCGCTCCCGCCGCACACATGGACCCGCCGTCCACCGGCCCGGCATGGCTCGATGCCTACCGGCCTGCGGCCAGCCGCCTGGTCGGTGAAGCCGTCAGCAGCACCTTCGCGTGGGATCGGCTCGCCTTCCTCACCGACACGATTGGCAACCGTCTGAGCGGCACGCCGGCGCTCGACCGCGCGATTCAGTGGGCGGTCGGCGAGATGACGCGCGACGGCCTCGAGAACGTCCACACCGAGCGCGTCATGGTGCCGAAGTGGGTGCGCGGCAGCGAGAGCGCCGAGATCGTCGAGCCGGCGCGCCACGCGATCGTGATGCTCGGCCTGGGCGACAGCGTCGGCACGCCGCCCGGCGGCGTGCAGGCGGAAGTCGTCGTCGTCCACAGCTTCGAGGAGCTCGACTCGAAGGCGGCGTCCGCGCGCGGGCGCATCGTGCTGTTCAACGTCGCCTTCACCAACTACGGCGAGACGGTGCGCTTCCGCTCGACGGGCCCGTCACGGGCGGCGCGGCACGGCGCGGTCGCCGTGCTGGTGCGGGCAATCGGACCGAGCGGCCTCCGCACGCCGCACACCGGCGCACTCGCCTACGCGACCGACGCGCCGAAGATTCCGGCGGCGGCGATCGCGGCCGAAGACGCCGATCGCCTGCAGCGCATGGCCGACCGCGGCGATCGCGCCGTCGTGCGGCTGACAATGGACGCGCACTTCGACGCCGACGCGCCGTCGGCGAACGTCGTCGGCGAGATTCGCGGGCGCGAGAAGCCGGAGGAGATCGTCGTCGTCAGCGGGCACCTCGATTCGTGGGACGTCGGCGCCGGCGCCACCGACGACGGCGGCGGCTGCATCGTCACGTGGGAGGCGCTGCGGATCAT
>QHWK01000794.1:1966-4794 GCA_003223775.1 Acidobacteriota bacterium | reverse complement strand
CGCCTCGAAGAACTTCTCCATCAGCTTCTCGTCGTTCTCCGCCACCATCTCGATGAGCGCTTCGCGCGCCGCGTCGACCGCCGCCGTCATGTCGCCCGGCACCGCGCCTTCGCTGAACTTGCCGCTCTCGTCGGTCTGGAACGTGTACGCCTTCTTCGTGACGAGATCGACGACGCCGCGGAAGCTCTTCTCTTCGCCAATCGGCAGCTGGATCGGAATCACCGTGCGGTTGCACGCTTCGCGCAGCGAGGCGAGCGATCGCTCCAAGCTCGCGCGGTCGCGATCGAGGCGGTTCAGCACGACCAGCCGCGGCAGCGCGAGCGCGTCGGCCGCCTGCCAGACTTTCTCGGTCTGCACCATGACGCCGCCGACCGCGTCGACGACGACGAGCGCTGCATCGGCGACGCTGAGCGCGGCGCCCGCCTCGGCGAAGAAGTTGCCCATCCCCGGCGTGTCGATCAGGTTGATCTTCTGCTTGTTCCACTCGGCGTAGGCGACGCTGGCCGACAGCGTGTGCTTGCGCGCGATCTCTTCTTCGTCGAAATCGGTGACGGTGGTGCCGTCGTCCACCTTCCCGAATCGGTTGATCATGCCGGCGTCTGTGAGGATGGCCGAGGCGAGCTGCGTTTTGCCGGATCCGCTGTGCCCGACGAACGCGACATTTCTGATGCTGGCGGCGTCGTAGACCTTCATGGACGTGGCTCCCAGGGAATTGGTGACTTGGCGAGCGGGCGATTCGGCTGGCGCCGTCGCCGCTGGCTCACCAAGTCGCCAATTGTGTACGGCTCATTGGGCGCATCATAGCATCGGCTTCGCCGTCTGGGATTCGGGATTCGGGATTCGCTGGATCACACTGTCAAGCTGAAATTTCGTCTGCTGTCACGCCGCAGGGCCATCGATGCCAAACACGTTCACGGTATGACAGCCGTGATCTCACGAATCCCCAATCCCCAATCCCGAATCCTTACTCGTAGCGCAGCGCCTCGATCGGATCGAGCCGCGACGCCTTGAACGCCGGATACATCCCGAAGAACAGACCGACCGACGCCGAGAAGCCGAGGCCGATTGCGAACGACCACCACGGCAGCGAGATGGGGAAGCCGGTGAACGCGTGCACCAGCCAGCCGATGCCGGCGCCGAGCCCGATCCCGATGCGCTCGGTCACCGAGATCGACATGATCGCCATCACGCCGATGCCGCCCACCATCAGCGCGATCGACGAGATGACGACGAGCGCGAGGAACGTGCCCTGGCTGATGCGATCCCACAGCTTGAGGAAGGCGTCCTGCGTCAGGATGTCGAAGTCGTCGGGCTGATCGAGCTTGAGGCCGTGGCGAATGCGCATCACCCGCTCGACGTCGGCGATCGCCTCGGCCTGGCTCACGCCGTCGCGCGGCACGAGCGCGATCTGGATCGGCAGGAACGTCGCGCTGCGGTTGATGCGGATCGGCTTCAACCCGAAGATCCGCTGGTACGCGGTATACGGGATGACGACGAAGTCGTCCTGCCCGAGGTTGAAGCCGCCCGCCGCCGGGCGCTTGTCGAACACGCCGACGACCTCGAAGCGCTCGCTGCCGACGCGGACGAACTTGCCGATCGGATCGATCCCGTTCGGCGCGAACAGCAGCTGATACGGCGTGTTGCCGAGGACGACAACGTTCTTGCGGTACTGCACCTCGGTGCCGTTGAAGAAGCGGCCGCCGAGAATCGGGATGCGCGTCCCTTCGGCGAAGTTCTCGGTCGTGCCGAAGACCACGAGGTTCTTCGTCTTCTGCGTGCCGTAGAAGACGCGCCGCTGCGTGGGCGGACCGCCGGCGCCGAGCTCGATGTCGACGAACTGAATCGTCGCGGTCTGCTCCTCGAGCGCGCGCGCGTCGGAGATCGACAGGTTGGGCCGCTTGATCAGCTCCTTGAACTCCGCGCCGCCGGCGAAGCTCGTGATGCCGAACCGCTGGATGAAGATCGTGTCGGGCCCGATCGCGCGGATCATCGCCCGGAGCGACTCGTCGAACCCGCGGATCATCGCCGTCATGCCGACGATCGACGTGATGCCGATCACGACGCCGAGCACCGTCAGCGCCGATCGCATCTTGTTCGATCGCACGGTGTCGAACGCCATCGCGACGACTTCCTTGACGAGCGTCCCTCGGATCGCCATTTAGCCGGTCCTCAGCGCAGCCGTGATCGAACCACAGAGACACCGAGACACGGAGAATTCGCTGATCCCGGTCAACGGGCCCGCGTCGACGGTCGATTCGACGGCGCCGCGAAGCGGCGCGCGCGGACGAAATCGGACCGATGCGCGAACCGGTTTCAGTTCGGGCCGGCTCGCGCATCCGTCCGATTCGGCCGCGCAGGCCGGCCCGCGTCGCGGGCCGGCCGTCGAATCGATCGGCTCGGTGTCTCCGTGTCTCTGTGGTTGACTCACTTCACTCCCGCCGCAGCGCCTCGATCGGATCCAGGCGCGCGGCGCGCATCGCCGGATACAACCCGAAGAAGAGGCCCACCAGCGCGGTGATGCCGATGCCGAGCGCCACCGACCACGGCTCGATCGACGCCGGCACCGGCGTCACCGACGAGATGCCGATCGCGATCGCCGATCCCGCCATCGTGCCGATGACGCCGCCGAATATCGACAGCACCACCGACTCGGTGAGCATCTGCGCCATGATGTCCGACCGCCGCGCGCCCAGCGCCTTGCGCAGGCCGATCTCGCGCGTCCGCTCCGTCACCGCCATCAGCATGATGTTCATGATGACGATGCCGCCGACGACGAGCGAGAGCGCGACGACGCCGACCAGCACGGCGAAGATGCCGTTGGTCGCCGA
>QHWK01000794.1:0-1959 GCA_003223775.1 Acidobacteriota bacterium | reverse complement strand
CCATCGCCGGCTCGATCTGCGCCAGATCGCGCGGCTTCACGCTGAGCGCCAGCGATCGCCGCGAGCCGAAGATCATCCAGAACTGGCCGAGCGGGATCACCGCGAACTCGTCCTGCGAGTTGCCGAGCAGCGCGCCGCGCTTGGCGCTGACGCCGACGACGTGGAAGTGGACGCCCTCGACCTGAATCGTCTTGTCGAGCGGATCGACGTCGGGTCCGAACAGCCGATCCGCCGTCTGCCAGCCGATCACCGCGACCGGCCGCGCGCTCTCCACCTCCGTGGCGCTCATCAGCCGCCCGCGCTCCGCGTCGAAGCTCGAGAAGTTCGTGTACTCCGGCGACACGCCCTGCACCTGCATGTTGTCGATCGACTTGTCGCGGTAGGTGACGCGGCCGCGCCCCTGCGACTCGGCCATCACGGCCGCGACGTCCTCGCCGCCGTAGCGGCGGATCGCGCGCAGATCGTCCAGCGTGACGCGCGGGTTGCCGCGCACCTTGTCGAACTCCTCGTCGCTGCGCGTGATCGGGAACTGCTGGATGTTGAACGAGTCGGCGCCCGCCTGGTTGAGGATCGCCTGCTTCACCGAGGCGTTCAGCCCCTGGATGAGCGACACCACCGCGATGATCGACGTCACCGCGACGATGTTGCCGAGCACGGTCATGAAGGACCGCAGCTTGGCCGCCCAGATCGCGTCGAGCGCGATGAGCGCCGATTCCGCGAAGTTCCGCATAGGCCTGGCAGGCCGGGCAGGCCGGGCGGGCCTGGCGGGCCTGGCGGGTGAGACGGGGTGAGTCTCTTACCTGCCCGGCCCGCCTGGCCTGCCAGACCTACCTGGCCTTTTTGGTGTTGTCCACCTTCACGGGATCGCCGTCGGCCATGCCGCGCACGGAGTTGTAGGGCCCCGTGATGACCTGGTCGGAGGGCTTCACGCCCGACAGCACCTCGAAGTACTTGTCGCCGGCGATGCCCATCTTGATCGGCACGAACTCGGCGCGGCCGTCGTGGACGACGAACACGCCCTCGACTTCCTTCCGCGTCTGCCCGGGCTTCAGTTCGGCGGCCGACGCGACCGTCTCCACGCCGCCGCTGCCGGTGCCGCCGCTCGGACGCCGGCGCTTGTCGGTGCGCGGCTCCCGCACGACCTGGCCGTTCGCGTCGTACACGAGCTCGCGGACCGCGACCGCCGGAATCGGCACGGACACGACGCTCTTGCGCGTCGCCGTGGTGACGTCCGCCGTGCACGTGAACCCGGGGCGCACTTCGGGAATCGCCTCGTCGATCATCACCTTCACGAGGAAGTTCGTCGCCTGCGTCGAGCTCGCCGCCGCGCCGGTCTGCTGAATCGGGCTGTTGCCGATCTCGGCGACGTGCCCCTTGAAGTTGCGATCGGGGATGGCGTCGATCGTGATCTTCGCCGGCTGTCCCATCTGGACGTTCGGGATGTTGGTCTCGTCCACTTCGACTTCCGCCTGGATCACCGACATGTCGGCCAGTTCAAGCAGCACCGTGCCCGCGTTGTTCATCGTGCCGATGACGGCCGTCTCCCCCTCCTGCACGTTGCGGCGCGTGACGATGCCGTCGATCGTCGACTCGATGCGCACCTTGCTCAGGTCGTAGCGCGCGCTCTCGAGCGCGGCGCGCTCCTGCGCGATGCGGCTCTCCTGCGGCTTCATCTGCTTCTCGCGCTCCTGCAGGACCGATTCGGCCGACTTGACGTCGTTCTCGGCCCGCTCCAGCGCTTCCCGCGTCGTGAGCTGCTGGGCCCAGAGGTCCCGTTGCCGCGCGAGCGTCTGCTGCGTCTGCTGCAGCTGCACCTTCGCGGTCTCGATCGACTGCCGCATCTGCTCGAGCGACTGCTCGGCCGCGCGCAGCGAGGCGCTGCCGCTCTCGACGCGGCTCGACAGCGACTTGGGGTCGATCTGCAGCAGGAACTGCCCCTTCCTGATCCGGTCGCCTTCG
>QHWK01000793.1 GCA_003223775.1 Acidobacteriota bacterium | reverse complement strand
GAACGGCTCACGGAGATCCGGTGTTCGATGCCTCCTTCGATCGCCGCGTCGGTCGCGGTGGACGACGGCGCACATGGCGCCCCGCTGGTGCGCGTCGAGTGCAGCGGCGATCCGGACGTGTCTGCACGCGCACCCGCATCGCTCCAGCTCCCGGAGCTTCGCCTGCACGTCGTGAAAGGGCAGTGCGCGCGCGCGGACTACACGTTCTCGGGCGGCGTCGTCGCCATCGGACGCGGCGCGGATCCGTCCGATGCATTCGGGCGCGTGCGGCGCAACGACGTGGCGTTCCTCGACGCGCGCGACGGCGCCACCGAGACGGTCGCGCGCGCGCACGCGCGCATCGAGCTCGATCCGGCGCTCGGCGCGTACGTCGTGTTCGACGAGGCGAGCAGCAACCCCACCTACGTCGTGCGCGGCGGCCGCAGCATGCGCGTCAGCCCGCGCGATCCGCGCGGCGTGCGCCTGCAGTCGGGCGACGAGCTGCTGATCGGCCGCGCCGTGATCGGCGTATCGATCGACTGACATGAAGCAACCACAGAGACCTCAGAGATCACAGAGTCTTCTTTGTACAAGAAGCTCCGTGGTCTCTGTGTGCTCTGCGGTTGCTTCTTACCGCGCCGACGACTTCGCCGGCTGCGCCAGCGCGGCGTACACGAGCGTCGCCGAGTCGGCGCGGAAGTTGAGGCCGCCGGGCCGGTTGCCGCCCTGATTCTGAATCATCCCGACGAAGGCGAGATCGTTGACCGGATCGATCCAGAACCACGTGCCGGCTGCGCCGCCCCAGTAGTAGGTGCCGTTGCCGTACGGCAGGCCTACCGATTTCGGATCGACGTAGACCGCGAAGTCGAGGCCGAAGCGGACCGCTTCGGCGCCCGGCTGCCGCTGCGTGCCGTCGACGGCGACGTGCAGCGGGCCGATGTGGTTCTGCGCCATCAGCTTCACGGTGTCCGGCTTCAGGATCCGCGTGCCGCCGATCTCGCCCGTGTCGAGCATCATCTGGCAGAAGCGCGCGTAGTCGTGCGTCGTCGCGACGAGGCCGCCGCCGCCCGATTCGAGGCGCGTCGGATCCTCGAAGCCGCCGCGGCCAGCCGGCGGCGTGTTGACGACGAGCGTGTTCTGCTGGCGATCCCAGTGATACACGTCGGCGAAGCGCGGATTGCGATCGGGCGTGACGTAGAACGCCGTGTCGGCCATGCCGATCGGTCCGGTGACGTGCGCCTTGAGGTAGTCGCCGAACTTCTGGCCCGAGAGCTTCTGCACCAGATATCCCTGGATGTCGACGGCGACCGAGTACGACCACCGCGTGCCCGGCTCGTAGAGGAGCGGAATCGCGCTGAGCTTCTTCATCATCTCGTCGAGATCGCTCGACCCGAGGACGCGCTGCTCGCGGAATGCCTTGTTGACGGGATCGTCGCCCCCGAGGCCGTAGCCGAAGCCCGCCGTGTGGCTCATCAGCTGACGCATCGTCGCCGGCTTCTTCGGCGAGGCGAGCACCGGCTTGCCGTCGGCGTCGAACACGACCTTGCCGTCCTTGTCCCACGTCAGCGCTTTGAGCCCGGCGAGCTCCGGCGCGTACTTCGTGACCTGATCGTCGAGCTGCCACTTGCCCTGCTCGTACAGCTGCATCATCGCGACGCCGGTGATCGGCTTCGACATCGAGTAGATGCGGAACATCGTGTCGAGCGCCATCGCCTTGTCGGCCGTCTGCCGGCCGAAGCTCTTGAAGTCGGCGACCTGGCCGTGGCGGAGCAGGATGATCGTCATGCCGGCGGTGTCGCCGTCGGCGACCGACTGCTTCATCCGCGCGTCGAGCGCGTCGAGGCCGGCTCTCGTGAAGCCGAGCGTCGTCGGATCCGCGACGGCGGATGCGGGCCACGCCGCAGCGCGACCTGGCGCCGGCGTTTGCGCGTGCGCGGTGATAGTCGCCGCGGCCAGGGCAGCGAGCCAGACGGTGCGGCGCGGGGCTGTCTTCACGGCATTCCTCCAAGTCGTTGACGGAACCGGCGGTCTCGGTGGAAGAATAGGCGGGACCCACAGCAGCGTGCAAGGCATAGTCAGGGAGAACGGCCACGCACATTCTGCCGGAGGATCTGCGCGCCGGCGCAACGGTCGTCGCCTACGACGCCGCAACCGGCGCGCGCAAAGTGCTGCGGCAGGGCACGAACTTCGTCGAATGCCAGCCGCGAATGGCCGACGGCTTCGAGCGCTGTTACCACAAGGCGTTCGCGCCGCGCCGCGACTTCGAAGCGAAGCTGCACGCGCAGCAAAAAACCGACGAGGAGATTCAGAAGGCCGTCGCGGCGGCGATCAAGGACGGCACGCTGCCGCAGCCGCCGAAGGCCATGATGTCTTACCGCGGCTTCGACAAGACCGACCGCATTCAGAATCTGTGGGTGATGTCGCTGCCCAACGCGACGCCCGAGGCGGTCGGCGTCTCGACCGAGAGCCAGCGCGACGCGGCGCTCGCCGGCCACGGCCTGCCGTGGATGATGCTTCCCGGCACGCCGGGCGCGCACATCATGATCCCGATCAACCCGCCGGTGAAGTCGACGGCCGTCACCGACATGGCGTCGGACGAGATCACGCAGGCCACGCTGCCGCTGCCCGACGATCTGCGCAAGGAAGCGTCCGTCTACAAGTACGACACCAAGACCGGCGAGCGGATCTGGCTGCGCAAGGGGACGAACTTCGCGGAATGCACGCCGCGCGGCGACGACGGGTTCACGTGGTGCTACAACAGAGCGACCGCGCCGCGCCGCGATTTTTCGGCCAAGCTGCGCGCGCAGGGAAAGGCCGACAAGGAGATTCAAGAGGCCGTCGCTTCAGCGACCAGGGACGGCACGCTCAAGCCGGCGCCGTTCGGTACGATGTCGTACCGCTTGTACGGCAAGAAGGATCGGATTCAGCTGCTGTGGGTGCTGTCCGTGCCGGGCGCGACGCCCGAGACGATCGGCGTGTCGGAGGGCAGCCAGCGCGACGAGGCGATCGGCGGCGACGGCCGGCCATGGCTGATGCTGCCGGGCACGCCGGGTGCGCACATCATGATTCCGATCAACAAGTAGCGTTTGGGGTGCGCATAAGCGCCGGCGGCCTGACGGCCGCCGGCGAGCAGCTCACACGATCCCGCTGATCTTTTTCTCTGCCGTCGGGAATCCCTTCTCGAGCCGCAGCTTGAACACTTCCTCGGCGACCGTCACGTAGAGATCGCCGACCGTGTTCCGCATCTTCGAGTGCATGCCGGTCTTCATGCCGCCGGCGTGTCCCGCGAGAATCAGCGCGAGGCCGTTGTCCTTGTGCGGATTCGCTTCCGCGTGCTCGTGCGCGAAGACGACGCACGTCGTGTCGAGCAGCGTGCCGGCGCCTTCGGGGATGGACTTCAACCGGCCGATGAAATAGGCGAATTCCTCGACGTGCCACCGGCAGATGTCGCGCATCGTCCGCTGGCCTTCGGGCGAATCGGCGTTGGTGTGCGTGTAGTCGTGATGCCGCAGGCGCGTGTAGCCGAGCCACGGCAGCCGCACGAGGCTCTGGCATTTCGTCAGCATGTAGGAGGCGACGCGCGTCTGCCCCGACGCGAGCGCGTGCGCCACGAGGTCGGACTGGATCTTCGCGATGCGCGGATAGTCGGTGAGATCCGCGATGTCTTCCGGCTCTTTGACGTGCTTGCCGTAGTCGGTCGGCAGGCTCGCGATCGCGCGCTCGAGCTCGCGCACCGACGTCAGATGCTCGTCGAGCCGCTGCCGATCGGGCTGGCCGAGCGACGGCTCGAGGCTCGCGAGATCCTCGCGCACCGCGTCGAGCACGCTCTTCTTGCGCGACACCCAGCGCTCGTCGCGCACGCCGAACAGGCGATCGAACAGGTTGTGCGGGATCATCTCCGGCGGCAGCGCCCGGTCGGCGCCCGCCCAGCTCAGATTGCGATGGATGTTCTCGCCGTGCGACTCCTGGCACACGCCGACCTGCAGCGATCGGAACCGCGACTCGCCTCGCATCGCGCCGGCGAT
>QHWK01000555.1 GCA_003223775.1 Acidobacteriota bacterium | reverse complement strand
GGTCGGTCACCGGGAGCTGCGACGCGTAGGACGGCATGCGGCCGGACCCGTACGTGATGACGTGGAAGATCCGTCCGGCCGGCATCGCCCGCACGCGCGCCGACGAGTACGCCGGCGGGTTCGGGATCTTCGGCACGAGCGGACCGTCGCCCGCCCCTTCCGCGCCGTGGCAGACGACGCAGTAGATGCCGAAGAGCGCCTTGCCGTCGGCGGCGGTTCGCGGCGTCGGGGCGATCGGGTTGTTCAGCTCGCGCCCGGCGCGCTCGGCGTCCTCGGGCGTCGCCGCGTAGTGCAGCGGGACATGGCCGCGCGCAATCGTGCCGCGCACCGGCCGCTGCAGCGTGAGGCCGTCGCGCGTGACCGGATTCGGCGCGTAGCTGTCGTACGCGAGCGAGTAGGTCATGTCGCGCGTGTACTCGAAGGCGCGCTTCTCCGGCATCCCGCTGCATCCGGCCGCCGCCGCCGCGCACGCGATCACGACCGCCCACCGCGCGATGGCCGCCATCGCTCGCATCACAGGTCTCCCACCGTCTGCCGGATGTCGGTCGCGCCGCTCTCGATCAGGAGAAGACGCGCTTCGCCGGTGTCGAACGCGTTCGGGCGCCAGCGCAGCGCGACGGCGAACGTGTCGTCGGTGACCGGCGGGCCGGCGAGCTTCGGCGCCGATCCCGGGAAGAGGCCCGCGCGCAGCAGGAACGCGCCGGCGGTCGCGAGGCCCGCCGCGAGCACCGTCATCTCGAACGCGATCGGCACGAACGCGAGCGTCGAGTTGTCCGGCTTGCCGCCGACGTTCAGCGACCAGTCGAAGACCGCGGCGTAGAACTCGAACGCCGCCGTCGCCGCGCACGCGAGCGCGCCGGCCGCAAGCGTCACATACGGCAGCCGCGATCGGCGGATGCCCATCGCTTCGTCGAGGCCGTGCACGGGACACGGCGCGTAGACGTCGTAGATCTTGAAGCCGCGCGCGCGGATCGCCTCGACCGCGCCGACCAGCGCCTCGGGGTCCGCGAACGTGGCGATGAGATACGCGCTAGCCATGGCTCACCGGCACCTGGCCCACCGACGCCCCCGCGGCGCGCAGGCCGTCGCTTTTCACTTCCCAGATGGCGATCATCGGCAGCAGCCGGATGAACAAGAGGAAGCAGCTGAAGAAAAGGCCGAAGCTGCCGACGAGGGTGCCGACCTCGATGAGCGTCGGCCGGTACATCACCCACGTCGACGGCAGGTAGCTGCGGTGCAGCGAGGTGACGATGATCACGAAGCGCTCGAGCCACATGCCGATGTTGACGAGGATGGAGAAGACGAACAGCGCGGGGATGCTCGAGCGGATCCGCTTCGACCACAGCGCCTGCGGCGCGAGCGCGTTGCACGAGACCATCGTCCAGAAGCACCACGCGTACGGGCCGGTCGCGCGGCCGATGAGCGTCGCCTGCTCGTACACGTTTCCGCTGAGCCACGCGACGTAGAACTCGGTGCCGTACGAGAGCCCGACGATCGATCCGGTGAGCAGCATCACCTTCGCCATCGCGTCGAGGTGGCGGTGCGTGACGTAGGCCTCCAGTACGGCGGAAAGATCGTCGTGTGCCAGCCGGGGAGAATCGACGTCGCGAAGTCCATGCTGACGATCGAGTGGACCGAGATCACGAGCGGCGTCGCGAGGCCCGCGAGGATGATGTTGAGCGTCTCGTAGCGCGACCACGTGCGGTGCGATCCGTTCCAGCCGAGGCTCGCGATCGAATAGATCGTCTTCTTCAGGCCCGCCGGCGCGCGATCGCGCAGCGTCGCGAAATCGGGAATCATCCCGATGTACCAGAACGCGAGCGAGATCGTCATGTAGGTGTTGATCGCGAACACGTCCCACAGGAGCGGCGAGCGGAAGTTCACCCACAGCGAACCGCGCGAATTCGGATACGGGAACACCCAGAAGGCGAGCCACGGCCGCCCCATGTGAATCAGCGGGAAGAGCGCCGCGCAGATGACGGCGAAGATCGTCATCGCCTCCGCCGATCGATTGATCGACGTGCGCCACTGCTGGCGCAGCAGCAGCAGGATCGCCGAGATGAGCGTGCCCGCGTGGCCGATGCCGACCCAGAACACGAAGTTCGTGATGTCGAACGCCCAGCCGACGGTGCGGTTCAGCCCCCAGGTGCCGATGCCCGTCGCGATCTCGTAGCCGACGCACGCGGCGCCGATCGACAGCGCCGCCGCCGCCGCCGCGAAGCAGGCGCACCAGCCGAGGCCGGGCCGCGCGTCCAGCGGCCGCGCGACGTCGTCGGTGATCCGGCCGAGCGCCGGATTGCCGACGGGCGGCCGCGGCGGCTGCAGGCGAAGCGAGCGATCCGCGCGGTGGTCGAAGCGAATCATGCGTTCCGGACCTTTGCCAGATACGTGACGTTCGGCCGGGTGCCCAGCTCCTCGAGCACGCGGTAGCGGCGCTGCTGCCGGCTCAATCGCGAGACACGGCTCGACGGATCGGCAAGGTCGCCGAAGACGATCGCGTCCGCGGGGCAGACCTGCTGGCACGCGGTCTGGATGTCGCCGTCGGCGATCGCGCGCCCCTCGCGCGTCGCCTCGAGCTTTCCCGCCTGGATGCGCTGCACGCAGAGGCTGCACTTCTCCATGACGCCGCGCGAGCGGACGGTGACGTCGGGATTCAGCACCATCTCGCCGAGCGGGCTGTTCATGTTGAAGTCGAACCGATCGTTGCGCGCGTACTCGAACCAGTTGAACCGCCGCACTTTGTAGGGGCAGTTGTTCTCGCAGTAGCGCGTGCCGACGCAGCGGTTGTAGACCTGCTGGTTGAGGCCGTCGGAGCTGTGCACCGTGGCGAGCACGGGGCAGACCGGCTCGCACGGCGCGTGGCCGCAGTGCTGGCACATCATCGGCTGCACGAGCGTCTCGGGCGCGTCCTCGCTGCCGGCGTAGTAGCGGTCGATCCGGATCCAGTGCATCTCGCGCCCGCGCCGCACTTCGTCGCGGCCGACCACCGGCACGTTGTTCTCCGCCTGGCACGCCGTGACGCACGCGGAGCAGCCGGTGCACGAGGTGAGATCGATCGCCATGCCCCAGTTGTGTTCGCCGCGCGGGTGCTCGGCCCACAGGTTCGGCATGTCGGCGTGCGCCTCGGCGCCCGGCGGCGGCGACTCGAGAAACGACGCGAGCGTCGTCTGCTTCACGATCTCGCGTCCTTCCATCGAGTGGTGCGTCTGGGTGGCCGCGAGCGGATCGCGGCGGCCCGTGCGCGTCAGCCCGACGCCGGCGCGGGCGTAGCGCCGGCGGCCGCCGATCGACTGCGCGAGCGGATACGCGTTGACGCCGATGCCTTCGGCGACACGGCCGGCGCGCGTCCGCCCGTACCCGAGCGCGATCGAGATCGTCTGCGCCGACTGGCCCGGCTGCACGAGAACCGGCAGCTCCACGCGGTGCCCGCCGGCCTCGACCGCGACGACGTCGCCGTCGGCGAGCGCGAGGCGCGAGGCGAGCGCGGGCGCGATCGCCGCGTAGTTGCCCCAGGTGACCTTCGAGACGGGGTCCGGCAGCTCCTGCAGCCACGGGTTGTTCGCGTGCGTGCCGTCGCGGACGCCGACCGGTTCGTACAAATGCAGGTGGTATCCGCCGCGAGCGTCGGCAATCGCCTGCGCGTGCTCGCGCACGACGCCCGCTGCCGCGCGCGCGCAGTCGCCGTCGAATCGGTGCTCGGACGCCGGCCGCGGCGATCGCGCGAAGACGCCGTCGTGCAGGCTGCGATCCCAGAACTCGTCGAAGGTGTCGTAGCGATCCTGCGCGGGGAAGAGCGTCTCGCGCCAGTAGGCGCGGAGGTACTCGTAGAAGTCCGGCGTGCGCCCCTGCCACGCGAGCAGGCTCTCCTGCGCCGCGCGCGTGTCGAAGAGCGGCGCGATCGTCGGCTGCGCGAGGCTGCAGACGCGCGCGATCGGCTCCGCGTCGCCCCACGCCTCGAGGAAATGATGATCCGGACAGACGACGTCGGCGCGCGCGGCCGTTTCGTCGAGGCGATCGGCGAACGAGACGGTGAGCGGCACGCGCTCCATCGCGGCGACGAAGCGATCGGCGTCGGGCGCGTCGTACGCCGGGTTGACGCCGTAGAGAATCAGGACGTCGACGCGCCGGTCGGCCATGTCCTCCACCAGCCGCGCGAACGCCGCATCGTCGCCCTGCTTCTGCAGCGAGACGTTGTCGAGATCGACCGTGCGCCCGATGTTGCCGAGGTGCGTGTTGATCGCGTGGACGAGCGTCTGCGTCGCTTCATCGTGCGCGCCGCAGACGACGAGCGACGCGCCGCGCGCGCGCCAGAGATCGTCGGCCGCCTTGTCGAGCGCACCGGCGTCGAGAGAGGATTCGTCGACCTCGGGCACCTCGATGCCACCGTGCCTGCGCGCGATGCGGTGCAGCAGCGCGAGCGCGACGAGCCCCTGCTCGGAAGGCGCGATCGGCACGCGGATATCGGCATTGCTGCCGGTCAGCGACAGCCCACTTTCGAACTGAACGTGACGCGACATCAGCGCGCCAGATTCGGGCCGCCGCCGACCGGCATACTCGCGCGTGAACTCCACCGGCGACAGCCACGCGCCGAGGAAGTCGGCCTCGATGCCGACGATCACGCTGGCGCCGCCGAAGCGGTAGTGCGGGATCGCATCGACGCCGAACGACGCGCGCGTCGCGTCGCGCAGCGCGGCGTACGAGACGGCGTCGCGCGTGACGTGCTCGAACCCCGGACGGCTCGACCACTCGCGCACGAGGCGCCGCGTCGCCGGGCCGAGGATCGTGCGCGACAGCAGGACGACGCGCTTGCGCGCGGCGGCGGCGGCGGCGATGCGCGCCGAGACGTGCGCGTCGACGTCGGCCCACGCGGCCGGCTGCCCGCGCAACAGCGGGCCCTTCAGCCGCGCATCGTCGTAGAGCGACAGCACCGTTGCCTGGCCGGCGGCGCACGTGGCGCCGCCGAAGACGGCCGATTCGGCGTTGCCCTCGATCTTGATCGGCCGGCCGTCGCGCGTTTTCACCAGCAGGGCGCATCCGGCGCCGCAGCCGCCGCACGTCGTCGCGTAATAGCTCGCGACGCCGGGCGTCATCTGCTCCGGCTGATTGAGCATCGGGATCGCCTTCTGCACCGATCCGCGCGAGCACGCGGCCGCCGCGGCGGCGAGGCCGAAGCCGGCGAGCGTCAGAAAATCGCGGCGCGAGACGGGCGGCGGCGGACCGGTTTGCGCGCGCTGCCCCGCGAAGCAGTCGCGCGCGACCTCGCGCTCCGCGCCCGCGTCGGAACGAAGCTCCTCGACGCTCTTCCAGAATCGCAGTTCGGCGTTCACTCAGGCACCCACTCGCGACACTAGTAATGACACTTGCCGCAATCCGTTACGGGCAGCGGCGCGTTCGGATCCGCGTGCGCCCACGCCATCCGACTTCGCTGCAGCTCCGCGCCGCGCGTCCGGTGGCAGTCGAGGCACCAGCCCATCGTGAGCGGCGCCTCCTGCCGCACGCGCGCCATCGTCTCCACGGGCCCGTGGCATGACTGGCACGCGACGTTCGCGCCGACGTGCTGGCTGTGGTTGAAGTACACGAAGTCCGGCAGGTTGTGGACCTTCGTCCACACGATCGGCTGCCGGCGCTGGACCGCTTCCTTCAGCCTCTCGATGTCGACGGTCTGCTTCGTCAGCATCGAGTGGCAGTTCATGCAGACGTTGACCGACGGGATCCCCGCGTGCCGGCTGGTGCGCGCGCTCGAGTGGCAGTAGAGGCACGGCACCTTCGAGTCGCCGGCGTGCAGCTTGTGCGAGAACGCGATCGGCTGCTCGGGCGCGTAGCCCTGATGCACGCCGACGCGCGCGAGGGTGCGGGCGACGAGGCCCGCGGACGTTACCGCCACGACGGCTGCGATGAGGAGGACGCTCGCGCGCATCGCGGGGTTAGTTCTCCTCTCCCTCGTCTCGAATCAAGCGGACGCGCAGCGGCTGCACGCGTGCCCTCAGCGCGTCCGGCGCGCACCAGGACGGCGCGGCGTTCGACGCACGCCCGGCAAGGCGCGAGGCGGCGCGATCGATCGACGCCATCAGCGCGTGCGCCGCGCGGCTGTACGGCACGACGGCGAACAGCGCGAAGGCGCAGAACACGTGCAGCCGCGCGGCGAGCGGCAGCCGTGCGATCAGCACCGCGTCGGGATCGAGCCGGAAGAGCGATTGCACGTAGGGCGCGATCGTGACCGCCGACCATGACGAGCCCCAGCGGTAGAACAGCGCGACGGCGAGCCCGGAGACGATCTCGATCAGCAGCAGCGTCCACGCGATCACGTCGAACGGCGAATGGACCGCGCCGGCGTCGGCCGCGCGGACGCGCCGGACGGCCATCGCGATCAGCGCGGCGAGCGCCGCGATCGCCGATACGAGGCCTGCCGTCTCGAGCGCAAGCAGGCGAAGCGGCTGTTGATTCCACCGCAGCACGCTCTCCGGGAAGCCAAGCGCGAGCAGATGGCCGGCGGCGACGAAGCCGATCGCCCATCGCCACGCGGCGCGCACGGGGCGCGAGATCGCATCGGCGCCGCGCGCGGCCGCCGCATCGTCGCCGTCGCGGCGCGTGGTGAACGCGTAGCGCGCGATGCAGCCGGACACCGCCGCCGCGGTCAGATAGGGCGAGACGATGAAGAGAAAAGAGTCCGTCACTGGCCGATCGCCGCACTGTGTCGCAGGTACGCCCTCAGCGCGAACGCCTCCTGCTCGGTCAACCCGCGCTTCGACCGGGGGAAGCATCCGCGCGACAGAATCGTCGTCAGTCCCTTGTCGTGAAAGCGCGCGTACGAGCGCGACAAATCGGGCCCGAGCGTGCCCCCTGCGGGCTCGTTGCTGGCGCGATGACACGACGCGCACGACGCGCCGCCGCGCGCAAGCGCGCGCTCGCCGGCAAACAGCGCGCGGCCCATGCCGATCTCCGCGGGCGTCGCATCCTCGGCCGATCGCTCGCGCCGGCGCGCGTCGAGCTCCGGTCCGCCCGCCGCGAGGTAGTCCAGGAGCGCGGTCACCTCGCCGGGCGACAGCCGCTGATCGGGCATCCGCTGCTTGCTGAACTTCTCGAAGAGCGCGGTCGCCGTCCGATCGCCTGACGCGATCACGGTCTCCGACGAGGAGATCCAGGAGGCGAGCCAGGCGCGGCCGTGGCGATCGGTGACGCCTTTGAGATCCGGTCCGACGAGCACGCCGCGGCCGAACGTGTGACAGCTGCTGCAGTTGCGCGCGAAGGTGGTTGCAGGATCCGCGGCGGCGAACGCGCCGCGCGCGGCACAGCACACCATGGCGAGGCACAGAGCCACGGTTTTCACTACCACCTCCTTCGCGCCAGAGCCGGCGGACAGCAGACAGGCGTACGCCGACTGCGCGCACGCACGCAGCGAGAATCGACTTGTTAAAATGCAGCGCTCGCACTCGGATCAACGTCAACCACTGCCGTGGCCGAACGCCTGATGCCGCTGCGCAATCGCGTGAGTTAAAAGGTTGCAGCTTTCGGTTGTGGCGCCGGGCTGGACGAAGCGCGCGTCCCGCCTGTGCCGATGTGACGATAGAGGATGGGAGAGCGGTCGGACAATCCCACCAAAGTGGGCGAAGGGATTACGGCCGGATCGTTTTCGCGCGCGAGTCGCGCAATTCCTCGCGAATTATGTCTTCGGCGCGCCGACGCTCGAATTCCGTCGTCCGACCGCGCTGCTCGATTTCGGCGCGCAGCTCGCGCAGGCGTTCCAGCGTGCGCGTTAGAGTCAGGTCCTCGCCGTCGTGCTCCCGCCGCACTCTCGGCTCGACCGCAAGGTGGTCCCCGAACGGTGCCGCGCTGTGGCCGTTGGTCGTCGGCTCGACAATAGCCCAGCCTTCGGCGACGAGCAGCCCGGCTTCGGCCGCGGACAATTCGAAGGTTTCGCCGACGGAATGGCCCGAAATGTCCACGCCGTCCACCTGATGCGCCATCTTGCGGATCAGTCGCACACGGACGGTCGCCGACCGATTTGATGAACTTTCTGACTCCATGTGGCCCCGTCGCGTGCTCACATCGCCTCGCAAAGCACATCTCGAGCAACACGCGAACCATGTTGCGCCCGGACAGCTGATGCGCAGCACTGATCCGCATCGATCGCCGCTCAGGCGCGCGCCGGTGGTATCCGCCTTGCTGCGCCAGCGCTCCTTACCGACAGGAGGCACGCATGGCAGATCCGCTCGATCGCAACCGCAGCGAAGAAGATCTCACCGAGAGCACACAGGAGGACGTGGTCGACACCGCCGACGAGGAGGAATTCGAGGAGATCGACGAGGACGAGTCGGAAGACGAGGCCGACACCGGCGATCTGGAGTAGCCAATGCGTCCCGTGCGCGACACACGCGAGACGGGCGAGGGACGGCGCAGCCCGTAGATGTATCGCGCAGTCATCTTCGACGTCGACGGCACGCTCGTCGACAGCAACGACGCCCACGCGCACGCGTGGGTGCAGGCGCTTGCGGAGCGCGGCCGCCGCGTGGAATTCTCACGCGTGCGGCCGCTCATCGGCATGGGCTCCGACAAGCTGCTCCCGCAGGCCGCGGGCCTCGCGGCCGATTCACCGGAAGGACGCGCCATCGCCGCCCGCCGCCGCGAGATCTTCCTGCGCGACTGGATCCCGCGGCTGCAGCCGACGCGCGGCGCGCGCGAGCTGCTCGAATGGCTGCGCGACGATCGACTGATGCTCTACGTCGCGAGCTCGGCGAACGCCGACGAGCTGCAGCCGCTGCTGCGCGTCGCCGGCGCCGACAAGCTGATCGAATCCACGACATCGTCGGACGATGCGCCGCGATCGAAGCCGGATCCCGACATCGTGAAGGCGGCGATCGATCGCACCGGCCGTCCGGCGGATGACGTGATCATGATCGGCGACACGCCGTACGACGTCGAAGCGGCGCTCGGCGCCGGCATCGCGATCATCGCGCTGCGATCAGGCGGCTGGTCGGATTCCGATCTCGACGGCGCGGCCGCCGTCTACGACGATCCGGAAGATCTCGTGAACCACTACGATTTGTCGCCGTTCAGGCGTCCGGCGCCTGCGCGCTCGGCGTAGCGCGTCGCGCGCGCCAGATCGATCCCCTTCGACGCTCGCAGCGCCGCCCACAGATCGCCGACCGCGTCGAAGCGCGCGGGCGCGGTTTCGATCGTGAACGCGCGGCGATCGAAGCCCTCGTCGATCTCCGTCCAGCTGACGGGCGTCGAGACGCCGGCGTACTCGCTCGCGCGCGCGCTGTACGCGGTCGCGAGCGTCTTGCCGAGGATGTTCTGCAGGCAGTCGATGTAGACGCGCTTCCCGCGCGCACGCACCGCGCGCTCGACCGTCGCCACTCTCGGGTGCTTGTGCGCG
>QHWK01000693.1 GCA_003223775.1 Acidobacteriota bacterium | reverse complement strand
GCGTGGAGCGCAGCATCAGCATCTCCACCCAGCCGGCGACGCCGGCGGACGCGGTGAGCCCGGCAGCGCCCCACATCGACGGCAGCCCCAGCGCGCGCGGAATCGGCAGCGCGCAGATGTACCCCAGCACCGTCGTCAGCACGACGCGCAGGATCGCGTAGCGCAGCGGCGTCCGCGTGTCGCGCAGGGCGTAGTAGGTGGACGAGTACAGCCGGCCGAGCGTCGACGCGAGCAGGCCGACCGCCGAGCCCGCCAGAATGCGCCACACGTCGATCGAGTCGGCGCGGCTGAAACGGCCCGTCTGAAACAGCGCGCCGACGACGACGTCGCCGAGCGCGAGGAAGGCCACCGCGGACGGTACGACGAAGTACGCGATGCGGCGCAGCCCGCTGTTCAGGCGCTGCCGCACCGCTTCGAGCGCCGCCGCGTCGGCGTCCGCGACGGCCGACATCGCCGGCAGCTCGGCCGCCGACACCGACATCCCGAACAGGCTCACCGGCAGCGTATAGAGCGTCGACGCGTTCTGCAGCCCGGTGACGGCGCCGGTGCCGAGGAGGCTCGCGATCAGCGCGTCGACGTACGCGCTCAGCTGCACGACGCCGCGGCTCACGAACACCGGCAGGAAGTTCTTGCCGATCGTGCGGACGTGATCCGACGTCGTGTCCAGCGACAGCTGGAGATCCGGCGCGACGCGGAACACGACCGGCAGCTGCACGGCGAACTGCAGCGCCGCGCCGAGAACCGATCCCCATGCGAGGATCAGCGCGAGCCGCGGCAGCGCGGCGCCCGGACCGAACGCGATGAGCGTCGCGATCATCGCGACGTTCCACACCACGCCGCTCGCGTAGGACAGCAGGAATCGCCGATGGCTGTTCAGGACGCCGAGGCACCAGGCCGACACGGCGAACAGCCCCGCGCCGGGAAACAGGACGCGGACGATCCGGATCGTGAGGTCGCGCTTCTCGCCGTGGATCACGCGGCCGCTGAGGCTCGGCTGGCGGGGCTGCACGCCGCCCACTGGCGACCGATCGATGAAGGTTCCGGCTTGATCGTGCGCCGCGATCAGCCGCTCGACTTCCGCCCGGAGCTCCTCGTCGCCACCGCAGGCCTCCATCAGAAATGCCGCCCGGTTCAACGGCGCCCGTTCGATCGCGGCGTGAAAGATGTCCTTTACGCGGCGCCACTGATCCGGATTCATGACGGCTTCGTTGGAGCTCCGCTTCGATTTTAGTCTTCTTCAGCGGCGACCGGCTGTCCCAGAGTCCCGGAGGCCTTTTGCATGAGGTAGGCCTTGATAAAGCCGTCGAGGTCGCCGTCGAGCACGCGGTTCACGTCGCCCACCTGCTCCTTCGTCCGGTGGTCCTTCGCCATCTGATACGGATGAAGCACGTAGCTGCGGATCTGGCTGCCGAACCCGATCTCCTTCTTCGCGCCGCCGATCTGCTGCAGCTTCGCCTGGTTCTCCTTCATCTTGATGTCGTAGAGGCGCGCCTTGAGCACGCGCATCGCCGAGTCGCGGTTGCGGTGCTGCGATCGCTCGTTCTGGCACGACACGACCAGGCCGGTCGGCAGGTGGGTGATGCGAATCGCCGAGTCGGTGACGTTCACGTGCTGGCCGCCCGCGCCGCTCGATCGAAACGTGTCGATGCGGATGTCCTTGTCGTCGATCACGATGTCGACGTCCTCGGGCAGCTCGGGCCAGACGTAGAGCGACGCGAACGACGTATGCCGCCGCGCCGCGGAATCGAACGGCGAGATCCGGACCAGCCGGTGGACGCCGGCTTCGGCCGACAGCAGCCCGTACGCGTACTCGCCTGCCACCGTCACCGTCGCGCTCTTGAGCCCCGCTTCTTCGCCGGGCTGGTAGTCGATGATCTCGCGCTTGAAGCCGCGGCGCTCGGTCCAGCGCATGTACATGCGCAGCAGCATCTCGGCCCAGTCCTGCGACTCGGTGCCGCCGGCGCCGGGATGGATGGCGATGATGGCGTTCTTGCGATCGTGCTCGCCGCCGAGCATCTTCTTCACTTCGCCGGCCTGGACTTCCTGGTCGAGCGTGTCTAGCGCCTGCGCGAACTCGGCGTCCACCGGCTCGCCCGCTTCCGACCACTCGACCAGCACGGCGAGGTCGTCGCTTTTTTTCCGCAGCGATCGGATGAGTTCGCGATCCTGCTCCAGGCGGCGGCGGCGCTGCAGCGTCTTCTGCGCCTCGGCCTGGTCCTTCCAGAAGTCGGGTGCGGCGGCTTTGTTCTCGAGGCGGGTCAGCTCTTCGTCCGGGCGCGAAGCTTCAAAGATAGCTCCGCAGGTCGGCGGCGCGTTTGCTGAGGTCTTCGTAGCGGCGCATCATGTCGTCGACGGTCGGCATGCGCTTTATTGTATCGCCGAATCTGTAGGGCGACCCTTTCAGGGTCGCCGCGAAGGCGGACGTATCGAGACGAAGAGGAGCGCGGCGGCCGCGACGACCGACGCGTACGCCAGCACGTCGCCGTGGCGCGCGTAGAAGGTCGACGTCTGGAGGAATCGCGCGCTGCCGACGAGGACCGCCGCTTGAAAGATCGCTGTCTTCTCGAGCACGCGGCCGTACGGATCGACGATGCCGCTGACGCCGGTGTTCGCCGAGCGCACGAGGTAGCGTCCTTCTTCGATCGCGCGCATCGACGCCTGCTCGAAGTGCTGATACGGCGCGCTCGTCGCGCCGAACCACGCGTCGTTCGTGATCGTCGTCAGAAGCTCGCTGCCGCCCACGACGAAGCGGCGGACGAGATCCGGATAGACGACCTCGTAGCAGATCGCTGTGCTGACGTTGTGGCGTCCGATCGGCAGGAGCGTCGGCTCGTCGCCGGCCGAGAAATCGGACACCGCTTCGACCAGCGGCGCCGCGAAGAAGAAGATCTGCTTCGCCGGCACGTACTCGCCGAAGGGCACGAGGTGCATCTTCCGGTACGCGCCGCCGGTCGTCCCGTCGGCGCGCACGAGGAACGCGGAGTTGAAGTACCTGGTCGGGATGCCCTTCTGCGCCGGCGTCACCTGATCGCTGCCGAGCAGAATCGGCACGCGCGCCTGCTGCGCGAGCGTGCGAATGCGCGCCGCCGCAATGGGATCGTCCTCGAAGCGGAACGGCGTCGCCGACTCGGGCCAGATCACGAGCTCGGCGCCTTCCGCGATCG
>QHWK01000692.1 GCA_003223775.1 Acidobacteriota bacterium | reverse complement strand
AGACCATCGTCAGCTTCGGGTACGCGAGCCGCTGCAGGTAATCGATGATCACCGGCGCGGCGAACAGATGGTCCACCGGGATGTCGAAGAAGCCCTGGATCTGTGCCTTGTGCAGATCCATCGTCAGCACGCGATTGGTGCCCGCGGCGCTCAACACGTTCGCGACGAGCTTGGCCGAGATCGGCACGCGCGGCTTGTCCTTGCGATCCTGGCGCGCGTAGCCGAAGTACGGCAGCACGGCGGTTATCCGCGCCGCCGACGACCGACGGAACGCGTCGATCATGATCAGCAGCTCCATGATGTGCTCATCGACCGGGTTGCTCGTCGGCTGAATCAGGAACACATCCGTCCCGCGGATGTTCTCGTCGATCTGGAACGAAACCTCCGAATCGGGAAACCGCCGCAGCCGCGACTGGCCGGTCGGCACGCCGAGGAACGCCGCGATCTCGCGCGTCAGCTCCGGGTGCGCGCTGCCGGAAAAAACCTTCAGCTCTCCGAACCCGGTCGCCATGAAGGGTTCACCCATCACCGCTGCAGCCCTCGCGAATTGGCTGGGGCGGAAGGATTCGAACCTTCGAATACGGGATCCAAAGTCCCGCGCCTTACCGCTTGGCCACGCCCCATCAGTGTTCCCGTTCCGAAGTCGTGATTGAGGAGAAGCTGACTCAAGGTGCGGCCGAAACTTCGCTTGGCAAACGACAAGTGTAGCCGATGGGCTCAGGGACCCGCAAGTCTCTGGTAGGCCGGGCGGTTGAGCGTTTTTGTGACGCGCGTCTGCCGGGCGGAGGATGCGAGCTCCCGCGCGGCGCGATCGGCCGCGCGCTCGGAGGCGAAGAGCCCGAATACGGTCGAGCCGCTGCCTGTCATCGCGGCATGGGACGCGCCCGCGCGTATCAGCGCGCTCACGAGGCGCGGAATGTCGGCGTGGCGGCGCGCGACCGGCGGCTGCAGATCGTTGACCAGATCTGCACGCGCGTCCGCGCGCGCGCGAGCGGACGGACGGTCGGCGTCGAACCACGCGTACGCCTCGCGCGTACTGACGCCGAAATCGGGCAGCACGAGCACGACCGCGGCCGGCGGGCGATCGATCAGCGGGAAGAGCAGATCGCCGCGCTCGAGGCCGAGCACCGTGCCGCCCTCGAAGAAGTACGCGACGTCGGCGCCGAGCGCGCGGCCGATCGCGCGCGCCCGCGCCTCGTCCACGCGCCACAGCCGCGCCAGTGCGCGGATCGCCGCCGCGGCATCGCTGCTGCCGCCGCCGAGGCCCGCGTCGATCGGAATCCGCTTCTGCAGATCGATCGCGACGCCGCGCGGCGCGCCGCGGCGTCCCGCCGCTCTCCACACGCGCTCGGCGGCGCGCCAGATCAGGTTCGTGCGATCCGACGGGCAATTCGGATCGTCGCAGGTCAGCTCGGGCCGCGCGCCGAGCACGCGGAGCGAGAGATTAATCTTCGCGAACGCCCGGACGCGCATGGCGGAGATCGTCGACGGTGATTCGCTCGGCCGATCGCGGCACGTCCACGCGAAACACTTCCGCGCCGAGCGTTTCGTTGAGCGCGACCTGCGAGAGCGTGAGCGACAGGTCGAAGCGCGCCCGATCGGCGCTCGCGAGATGAATCGCGCGCGGCAGGCCGTTCTCGAAGTCCCGGTAGTCCGCGCGCCACTCGTCCGCCGCTCGCGCGGTCCCGCCGGCGCCGTGCGCGATCGCGGCAACCTGCCACCGCGCGATCTTCGGATCGCGCCGGAGGTACACGTCCGTCCGGCCGACGGTGACGGCCCTCCAATCGGCGCCGAGCGCGCGTCCGGCCGCGGCCGGCGCGGCCGGCGCGCATCCGGTGAGCGTCTCCCGCAACTCGCCGGCATCGACCGGCAGGCCCGTCACGGCTTCGAGGACATCCGCGGGCGAGCCGTGCTCGACGACATGATCTTCGCGCGGCAGCAGGAGCGTGGCGTCGCGATCGTGGGACGTGAAGATGAAGAGGGGCGGGCCGGCCGGCGCCACCGCTTCGAGGCGGGCGGACGCGGGCGCTGCAAGGCCCACGAGAATATGCCCGCGCAGCCGCTGACCGCCGACCGATCCGCTCGCGGCGACGTCGGCGGTGATCGACGAGACGGCGCGGCAGGCGGCGGTCGCCTCGGCGAGCGCGTCAGCCGCATCGGACGCGGGTGTGCCTGGACCGGACGGGAGTTTCACGAAGCGCGGCGCGCACGCGCTGACGGTCAACGCGAGCGCGACGAGCGCGCGCCCGCGCCTCATTTCTTCGGCAGCTTCTGCTTCGCCGTCCTGATCTTCTTGTCGACCTCGCCCTTGTCGATCGAGTCGCCGTCGCCGTTCAGCGCGCGCGTGTAGGCGGCGATCGCCTCATCGAATCGCCCGAGCCGGGTCAGCACGTCGCCGTAGTGATCCTGGATCACGGAATTGGCCGGCAGCTGATCGGCCGCGCGCTTCAGGTTCTCCGCCGCGAGATCGAGCTTCTCGGACTTGAAGTACGCCCACCCGAGGCTGTCGAGATACGAGCCGTTGTCGGGTTCGATCTGCAGCGCCTTCTTCAGGTAGTTCACCGACTCGTCGAGCCGCTCGCCGCGCTCGGCCAGCATGTAGCCGATGTAGTTGAGCGCGGCGGCGTTCTCCGGATCGCGCGCGAGCACGGCGCGGAACGCGGCCTCCGCGTCGCCGAATCGCTTCTGCTTGTCGTAGGCCGTGCCGAGCTCGAACGCGACCGAGTCGTTGTCGGGGAACTTCGCCTGCGCGTCCTGCAGCACCTTCACCGCCTGGGCGACGCGATCGGCGTCCGCGTACGCCTGCGCGAGCGAGATGTAGGCGAGCGGCTCGTCGGCGTGCGTCGTCGCGGCCTTCTCGAGCAGCGCGATCCCCTGATCCGCCTTGCCGGTGTGGCGCAGCGCCTGCGCGTGCAGCCGCAGCAGCCGCAGATCGTCGGGGTTCTGCGCGAGCGCGCTCTTGGCGACGTCGATCGCCGCGGCGTACTTCTTCGCCGCGATGTTCGCCTCGACCAGGTAGCTGGCGACGGCGGGATCGTCTGGCGACAGCTTGTGCGCTTCGTCGAAGGTCGCAATCGCCTTCTCGTTCTGTCCGAGCTCCTGATAGGCGAAGCCGAGATGCGGCAGCAGGATGCCGACGTCGAACGAGGTGTCGGCCGTCTTGCCCCGGAACTCGGCGACGATCGGCGCCAGCTCGTCGACCACTGCCTGGTAGTCGTGCCGCGCCTCGAGGGCTTCGGCGAGCGCGTAGTAGCCCCACGGGCTTCGCCGGTTCAGCGCGACGAGCTTGCGCGCCGACGCTTCGGCGGCGGCGAAGTCGCCGAGCCGGCGCTGTGCCTGCGAGAGCAGATACAGCGGACGCGCTTCGGTGGCGCGCGCCGCGACGATCTCGGCCAGCGCGTCGCGCGCCTTCGCCGCGTTGTCCTTGCCGCCGGCGTTCATCAGCGCCGACGCGTAGCGCGTCTTCACGTCGATGTTGCGCGGGGTGCGCCGCAGGATCCGCGCGTAGGCGCCCGCCGCGTCGCTCCAGCGCCGCTCGCGCTCGTAGAAGTCGGCGAGCGCCGGGAGCATGCGCTCGTCGTCGGCGGTCCGCTGCTCGAGCCACGCGATCGCATCG
>QHWK01000554.1 GCA_003223775.1 Acidobacteriota bacterium | reverse complement strand
CGAATCGGGAATCGGCATCCGCAGCGTCATGCCGCCGCCGCCGACGATGCGGACGTCGTACCCGGCGCGCTCGAGGAGATCCGCGAACGAGAGGAGCAGCCCGCGGGAGAGGAGGAGCATGTCGAAGAGGAGCGCGCCGATGACGGCGACGCCCGCGATGGCGAGGAGCGTCTGCGCGCGGTAGCGGCGGACCGTCCGCCACGCGAGGTGCAGCGCGCTCATCGCCGGACGATCGACAGCACGTCGCGGCCGAGCAGCGTCCACGAGGCGGCGATGCCCGCGACGATGCCGAGCGGCGCGGCGATCAGGACCGAGCGCGCGGCGATCGACGGCGTCACGCGCACGAACACGAGCGCGGTGTCGTAGCGCGCCTGGAAGATCCGGTTCACGAGGCCCTCGGTGGCGAAGGCGAGCAGGATGCCGAAGACCGCGCCGAGCGCGGCGATCGCGACGCCTTCGATCGCCACCGTGAGGAGCAGCGTGCGCCGCGAAATGCCCAGCAGACGAAGGATGCCGACGGTCTCGCGGCGCTCCTCCGCGCGGATCACCATCAGCGCCAGCAGGAAGGCGGTGCCGCCGGCCATCGTGACCGCCGAAATCGCGACGTGGAAGCGATCGAGCACGGCGAACGGATCGTCGTCGCGCGCGCGCGAGGTCGGCCGCGCGGCGATGCCGGGCGTGCGCGCGCTCAGCTGCGGCACGAACGCGGCGGCGTCCGCGGGATCGGTCAGCCGCACGTTGATCGACGTGACCGCTTCACGCGACGCCGGATCGGCGGGATCCGCGACGAGATCGACGAGATCGGGCAGGTGCATCCGCGCCTCGAGGCGCGTCGCGGTGAAGCGCATCGGATCCGGCGTCGGCTCGTAGATGCCGGCGACGCGAAACGTCGCGCGGCGGCTGCCCTGCGGATCGCTGCCGAGCGTGACGAGGTCGCCCGCGGCGAGATGCGCGCGCGCCGCGAGCTGACGCGAGACGAGAATGGCCGGCGCATCGCCATCGTCCTTCGGCGCCTGCGCGTGCGCCGCGAGCACCGTCGCGCAAAGGACGACCACGGCGGCCGGCGCGCAGGAGGCCGGCCTCATCGGCGCCATGCGGCCGCATCGCATGCACGGGGCATCACGACAGAATTATACGGGCCGGTCGGAATCGCCGGCGCTCCGCGGCCATAATGAATGCGTGCGGCGCGGCGGCTACGTTCCGATCGAGGACTACGCGGTGATTGGCGACGGGCGGACGGCGGCGCTCGTCGCGCGCGATGGATCGATCGACTGGCTCTGCCTGCCGAACTTCGATTCGTCGAGCGTCTTCGGAGCGATCGTCGACGCCGAGCGCGGCGGCGCCTTCGAGCTGCAGCCGTCGATCCCGTTCACCGCGTCGCGGCGATACCTTCCGCGCACCAACGTTCTCGAGACGATCTTCACGACCGACGCCGGCGCGGTGCGCGTCGTCGACGCGATGACCCTTCCCGACGAGCGGCTGCCGCCGCTGCGTGAGCTTGCCCGATCGATCGAGGGGATCTCGGGAACGGTGCCGATGCGGTGGCGCTGCGCGCCGCGGTTCGACTACGGCCGTGCGCGGCCGGAGATTGGCTGGCGCGTGGGCGTGCCGGTGGCCGCCTGGCGCGGCGAGGCGATCGCCGTCGCCAACTGGGACGCGGGGACGCCGACGTGGACCGACGGCGCCGTCGAAGCGCGGTGGGACGTGCGCGCGGGCGCGCGATCGCTGCTGGCGCTCGCGACGGCGTACGGTGATCCGCTCGTGCTGCCGGGCCGCGCCGCCGTGCTCTCGCGCCTCGAGTCGACGATCGCGTTCTGGGATCGGTGGTCGTCGGCGCGCGGCTACGAGGGCGAGTGGGCCGATCTCGTGCTGCGCAGCGCGCTCGTGCTGAAGATGATGATCTTCGCGCCGTCCGGCGCCTCGGTGGCGGCCCCGACCACGTCGCTCCCGGAGGAGATCGGCGGCGAGCGCAACTGGGACTACCGCTTCTGCTGGGTGCGCGACTCGAGCTTCATGGTCGACGCGCTGCTGCGCCTCGGCTGCTACGACGAAGCGCGGTCGCTCTTCTGGTGGTTCATCCAGGCGACGGCATTCACGGCGCCGAAGGTCGACGTGCTGTATCGGCTCGACGGCGGCGTCGGCGTTCCGGAGCGCGAGGTCGATCTCGCCGGCTACCGGGGGTCGCGGCCGGTGCGCGTCGGCAACAACGCCGTTCGCCAGCAGCAGCACGACATCTACGGCGCGCTGTTCGAGAGCGCATGGCTGTACAGCAGCGGCCATCACGCGCTCGACGCCGACACGGGCGCGCTCCTCGGCGGAATCGCCGATCACGTCTGCGACATCTGGCGTGGGCCGGACTCCGGCATCTGGGAAGTCCGCAACGGGCCGTTTCACTTCACGCACTCGAAGGCGATGTGCTGGGTGGCGCTCGACCGCGCGGCGCGCCTCGCGGCGGCCGGCGAGATGCCCGCGCGCCATGCGGCGCGGTGGCGCCGCGAGGCGGACGCCGTTCGCGCGTACATCGAGGGCGAGTGCTGGTCCGACGATCTCGGCAGCTACACGCGCGTCGCCGGCAGCCGCGACGTCGACGCGAGCCTGCTGATGCTGCCGCTCGTCGACTACGCCGACGGACGCGACGCGCGCATTCGCGGCACCGTCGACGCGATCGATCGCCGCCTGCGCGAGGGCGACGTCGTCTACCGGTACCGCGCCGCGGACGGCGTGCCGGGCGGGGAGGGCTGCTTCCTGAACTGCTCGTTCTGGCTCGTGAGCGCGCTCGCGCGCTGCGGCCGGCTGGACGATGCCGCGGCGCTCATGGAGCGCGTCGCCGCGCGCGCGAACGACGTCGGCCTGTATGCCGAGGAAATCGACCCGGCGAGCGGCGCGTTCCTCGGCAATTTTCCGCAGGCGCTCGTTCACCTCGCGCTCATCGACGCCGCGACGTCGTTCTCGCCGTCCGCCGGGCGCCGCTCCGAGCGCAAGGCGTCATGATCGGCTCGGCGATCGCGGGCGGCTTCGTCGGCACGCTGCTGATGACGACGATCATGCGCGGCGCCAGCGAATTCGGCCTGACGCGCATCGATCTCGCGCTGCTGCTCGGCACCACGGTCACCGACAACCGGCGGAAGGCGCGCGCGGTCGGCTACGTGTTCCACTTCCTGATCGGCCTCGGCTTCGCGCTCGCGTACGGCGGCTTCTTCGCCATCGTCGGCCGCAGCGGGTGGCTGCTCGGCGCGCTGCTTGGCGCGCTCCAGGCGATCTTCACGGGCACCGTCCTGGTGAACGTCCTGCTGCCGGTCGTCCACCCCCGCATCGGCACGCCCGAGACGGCGGCGAACGAGATCGCGCTGCTGGAGCCTCCCGGCTTCCTGATGCTGAACTACGGACGCCGCTCCTTTCTCGTCGTGCTCGCCGCGCACATCGTGTACGGCGCCGTCGTCGGCTGGGTGGTCAGAGTTTAGCTGGTACAATCGCACCCGTGTTCCAGCGGCGAACGACCGGATCGGTGGTCTGTCCCTCGTGCGGATCGCTCGTCGGCGTGCGCGACGACAAGTGCTACACGTGCGGCCGACGGAATCCGGGACTCTGGGGCTTCGGCCCGGCGCTGCGCAATCTCGGCGTCACCTTCAGCTTCGCGCCGATGGTGATCGGCGCGTCGGCGACGATCTACGTCGCCACGCTGCTCTTGTCGGGCGGCGCGATCCGCATGGACAGCATCATGGCGCTGCTCGCGCCCAGCACGCCCGTGCTGTTTCTCTTCGGCGCGAGCGGCGCGATTCCGGTGTTCACCTTCGGCCGATGGTGGACCGTGCTGAGCGCCGGGTGGCTGCACGCCGGGCTGCTGCACATCGTGCTGAACATGTACTGGGTGCGGTACATCGGCCCGGCGATGGTGGACATCCTCGGGCCGGCGCGCACGATCATCGTCTACGTCGCCGCGGGCGTCACCGGCTTCGCGCTCAGCTCCTTCGCCGGCGCGTTCCTCAACGGTCTTCCGATTCCGTTGCTCCGCGGCGCCGGCTTCACCGTCGGCGCCTCCGCACCGGTCTTCGGCCTCATCGGCGCGCTCTATCACTACGGCCGCACGAGCAGCAGCATCGTGAAGCAGCAGGCGACGTACTTCGCCGTTCAGGCGATCATCTTCGGGCTCATCTTTCCGGGCATCGACAACTACGCGCACCTCGGCGGATTCGCCGGCGGCTACGTGATGTCCGCGTTCTTCAACCCGATGACGCGCGAGCGCGGCGACCACATGATCGTCGCGGTCGTGCTGCTCGCCGCGACGTTTCTCGCGCTTGCGGCATCGATCATCACGGGCCTGCCGCTCTTCCGCTAGCGTCGCGCGGTTGGCACTCGCCTTGCGACCTCCACGATCGAGCCAGGAGGAGGTTACAGATGCTGAAGACACTTCTAGCAGGAACCGTTGTGCTGAGCCTTGCCGCCGCGCCGGCCTTCGCGGGCCAGCAGCCGACGACGGACAAGACGCCGACGGCCAAAGCCGGCGGCGCGAGCGACACGTTGTTCGTCAAGAACGCGGCGAAAGGCGGGCTCGCAGAGGTTGAGCTCGGACGGCTTGCCGCGGATCACGGCGCGAGCGACGAGGTGAAAAAATTCGGCCAGCGTATGGTTACCGATCACGGGAAGGCCAACGATGAACTGAAGAGCCTCGCGCAGCAGAAGAACATCACGCTGCCAACCGAGATCGACGCGACGAACAAGGCGCTGCACGATCGGCTCTCGAAGCTCTCCGGCGCCGCGTTCGATCGCGCCTACATGCAGCACATGCTCACCGACCATCGCAAGGACGTGAACGAGTTCAAGCGTGAGTCGACGACCGGCAAGGATCCGGACGTGAAAACGTGGGCCTCGAAGACGCTGCCGACGCTCGAAGACCACCTGAAGCTGGCCGAGGATACGACCAAGGCCGTCGGCACGTCAGGCGCGGCCGCGCGCACGGGGCACAAGGGAACCGGCGGCGTGAAGAAGTAAGAGTGGGCTGCAAGGCAGGACCCGCGACCGTCGAGACGATGGCCGCGGGTTTTTTTATCGCTACTCTTCGGCCTCCGACTTCTTCTCGTCGGTTTCCGCGTTCTTCTCTTCGGTCTCCGCGTTCTTCTTGTCCTTCTGCCGCTCCTCCCACCGGTCGCGCGTCTGCTGATCGCGCTCGCTGAGCGGCCGATTGCCGTGCGGGGTCGTCTCGTCGGGGCGATTGCGTCCGCCCTGCTTGTAGTAATCGGGGTTGACGTTGTTCTTGCTGCTCACAGTTTGAACCTCAGGAAAGCGCCGACGCCGCCGACGGGCGCCAGCAGCCGCGCGTCTTCGATGAAGCGAATCTTCGCCGACGTCTTGTTCGCCTGCACGATCAGCTCGTCAGCGGCGCGCTCCTGCGCCGTGCGCTCCGGCTGAGCGGCATTCGTCCCGCGCGCCTTTGCCCCGGCCGCGCTGTTGCCAATCGCCTGCGCCGACGCGGCGATCACGAGCTCGTCGACCTGGCCGAGCTCGAACGCGCGCTTCACCGCGTCGACCCCGACCACCGCGAGCCCGTTCGCGCGATAGGCGCCGAAGAGCGCGTCCACCCGCTCGCGATCGGTCGCGGCGTCCTGCTCGCGCAGCGCCGCCAGTGTCGCCGCCAGCACTTCGTGCTGCGGCGTGCGGATGTCGAGGCTGCCGGTCTCCACCACGCGGTCGCTGATCTCCTTCGGCATGTGCTCGCGCAGGAGCGGCTTGACGACCTCGTCGCCCGACACGAGGACAGTTGCGATCTGCTCCTCGCGCACGATGCGCGCGAGCGTGTCGACGACCTCCTTCACGTGGTGCACGTGGAAGTTCTCGGTGTGGCGCTGGTAGCGCGCCTGCGACCAGCCGCCGCGCTTGTGGTGCTTGGTCTTCGTGTTCTCGATCTCCTCGCTCCGTTCGACGGCGTTGGCGGCGAAGACGAAGATGCGCGCCGCATGCGTGTCGGCGACGAGCGCCGCATAGCGCGGGTGCTGCTCCAGGACGCGCGCGAGCGGGTACAGGTGCGGCTGGTCGGAAATGTAGAGACGATGCGCGTCGATCGGCGCCGCGAGCGGGATCGCCTCGAACAGATCGGCGCCGCTGCACGCGAAGATCGCGAGCCCGTTCACCGCGCGATCGACCGTCGGGACGTAGTCGCGTATTTTCTCGCCGTCGCGCTCGAGGCTGTCGCGCTCCGGGCCGCTCGCGGGGTAGGTCGCAATCCGGTCGCTCAGCTCTTTCTTCAGGAACGGGCCGAACTGCTCGCGGCCGCGATCGTTGGCCTGAAGGTTGAGATACAGGCTGAGCACTGGGAACGGACCAGTGTCGATCGACGCCAGGCGGTCGAGCTGCGTGGTGAGCTGATCAGTCGTAGGCATGCCCGAAAAATTCGCAAGGGATGTGCCTGCGTCAGTCCCGGAGGCGGGCGGCGGTCGGCAGCTTGCCTAGCGCCGCTTCAGTTCCTCGTCGATGACCTTCTTGAAGACGTCGAACGGCTGCGCGCCGCTGATCATGCGACCGTTGATGAAGAAGGCCGGCGTGCCATCGACGCCCGCGCCCTCGCCGGCGCGCAGGTCGGCGTCGACCTTCGCCTGCTCCTTGTGCGTGTCGACGCACGCGTTGAACTTCGCCGCGTCGAGGCCAAGCTCGGCGGCGGCCTGCTTCAGATCGCCTGCGCTCAGCTTCGACGGGTTGGCAAACAGGCGGTCATGGTATGGCCAGAACTTCCCTTGCTCGCCCGCGCACGACGCCGCTTCGGCCGCCGGACGCGCGTTGGGATGGTTGGGAAGAGGGTAGTGGCGGTACACGAACCGGATGCGATCCCCGTAGGTGTTGAGCACCTGCTGAACGGTCGGGTTCGCGCGCTGGCAGAAGGGGCACTGGAAATCCGAGAACTCGATCAACTCGATCGGCGCGTTCGGGGCACCCTTCGTCGGACTGTCGGACGCTGCGATCTTCTGCCGCGGCGGTTCCAGCATCAGGCGCACCGGCGTCGTCGCCTTGAGCGTCTCGAGGTACTGATCGCGGACCGTGCGCACCCGTTCCTGCGTGAGCAGCGATCGAATCGGCTGCCGCACCTGGTCGAGCGACGCGCCCTGCACCCGGTTCTGGTTCGCCTGATACCACGCGGCGATGTCCGCGTCGGTCACCGTCGGCGCCTTCGACGTGATCTCTTTCTCGATGAGCGCGGAGCGCTCGACGCCCTGCGCCTTGGCCGCCGCGTCGAACAGCTTCGTCGCGACGATCTCGTCGAGTGCCGCGCGCCGCGCCTCGTAGAGCGCCTGCGACAGCTTCACGCCGGCCGGCGCCGACTGCTCGAGCGCTTTGTCGTCCACTTCGGCGAGTGTGATCGGCGTCGATCCGACCGTCGCCACGACGTCGGTCTGCGCGGGCCGCGGCGTCTGCTCCGCCGACGTCGAGGAGCACGCCATGGCGGCGAGCACGGCGGAGGCTATGACGGCGGTCCGCAGATTTTTCATCTGAAAAGTATAGCCGCCTACTCGCCGAGGCGGTGCGGCAAATCGGCGACGACGTACGCCATCACCGCGACGGCCGCCGCGCATTTCGCCATCTCGACCGGATCGATCTTGTCCACGGTGTCCGCGGCGGTGTGGTGAATCAGAAAGTATTTCGAGCCGTCGACGTCGAGCGACATGCCGGGAATGTGCGCCTCCTGCATGCTCGGGCCGATGTCCGCGCCGCCGCCGCCCGGGCTGATCTGATCCGCAGCGATGCCGCTCAGCAGCGTCGCGATGGTCTTCACCGTCTCGCGCGCGGCGTCGCTGCCGGTGAACCCGAATCCCTGCGGTCTGAAGACGCCGCCGTCGGACTCGAGCATCAGCACGTGCCGCGCGAGCTC
>QHWK01000691.1 GCA_003223775.1 Acidobacteriota bacterium | reverse complement strand
ACGTAATTGTTTGTCTCCGTCGGTTGACGGCCTTCAACCGGCGCCCCTACACTCCTCGCCGTACTCGCGCACCGACTATTTCCACGATGACCGACCTTGTGTTTTTCTACGGCACGCTCATGAGCGTGTTCCGGCGATCCGGGCGGTCCAGGATCGAGTCGAAGCTGTCGCCGCAGGGGCGCGGCTGGATCGGCGCGACGCTTTTTGATCTCGGCATCTATCCGGCGGCAATCCCCGCGGCCGACAGCCGCGTCCGGGGCGAAGTGCACCGGATGCAGGACGCGGAGAGCGTGCTCGCCGTGCTCGATGAGGTCGAAGGATTCCGGCCCACTGAACCCGATGCGAGCCTGTACATGCGAGTCGAGACTCCGGTAACCTTCGACGACGGCCGCGTCGCGACGGCGTGGGCGTACTTCTATAACGCACCGCTGGGTCGCGCGCCGCGCATCGAGTCGGGCGACTACTTGGAACACCTGAAGGTGAAGTGATGATGATATCGACGGTCCGGCCCAAGCCGGACACTACGGCCAATCATGCGGTCACGCGTCACATGGCCTGGCTGCTCATCGTCGTGTCGGTCGTGTCCGGCTTGAGGCGGACCGTCGCCGCGCAGGAAGTTGCCGGCGATCTCGACCCGCGGATCGTCAGGCTCGTCGCATCGATCTCGGAGCAGCGGCTAAGCGACATCCTCCGCAAGCTGCAAAGCTTCGAGACGCGCAGCTCGTTGTCGTCCACCAACTCGACGGTGCGCGGCGTCGGC
This sequence comes from Acidobacteriota bacterium, assembly GCA_003223775.1. GTDB lineage: Bacteria > Acidobacteriota > Vicinamibacteria > Vicinamibacterales > CAVVIG01 > QHWK01. The sequence goes on along the minus strand of QHWK01000691.1, from coordinate 1,926 downwards.
GGCGCGCGGCAGTGGATCCTCGACGAGATGAAAAGCTACAGCCCGAAGCTGCAGGTCAGCTTCGATGCCTATCTCGGTGGTGCGGTCTGGCCCGAATTGCTCGCGCGTCCCGGCGGCCAGAGCGCGAGCAATTCGGGCCAGACCGCACCACCGATCGATCCCGACACGCCGACGCCACGGGCGGCCGATCCGACAGCTCCGCTCGACAACCTTGCGCCCGGCGTCAACGACGATGGAAGCGGTACAGCGCTGACGATCGAGCTCGCCCGCGTCTTCAGCCAGAGCGGCATCGATTTCGAGGCGACGCTCGTGTTCATGTGCCACGCGGGGGAAGAGCAGGGTCTGGTCGGCGCGCGGCTTCACGCGCAGAGGGCGGTCGCCGAAAAGATTCCGATCGAAGCGGTCTTCAACAACGACATCGTCGGCAACGACAAAGGCGGCAACGGGATCATCGATGGCGCGACAATTCGGGTCTACTCGGAAGGGCCCGAGGACTCTTCGTCGCGCGCGCTCGCGCGTTTCATCCAGCGCTGGGGCGGGCGCTACGTGCCGTCGCATCGCGTGCGACCGATGTCGCGTCCCGATCGCTTCGGACGCGGCGGCGATCATTCGGCGTACAACGCGCTCGGCTTCACCGCCGTCGGCTTCCGCGAGTCGCGCGAGAACTTCACGCGCCAGCACGACGTCCGCGACACCTACGAAGGCATCTCGCTGCCGTACCTCGCGCAGAACGCGCGCGTCAACGCGGCGGCCGCGGCGACGCTCGCCTTCGCGCCGCCGCCGCCGAACGTGCTCAGCGACCGCAATCAGCCGCTCATCACGCGCGCGCCGAGCGGCTACGACGCGAACCTGAAATGGGCGCCCTCGCCGGGCGCCGCGGCGTATCGGATCTTCTGGCGCGACGCATGGGGCCCCGACTGGCAGCACGAGCTGCTCGTCGGCAACGTCACCAGCGTCGCGCTGCCGAACATGCAGATCGACGACTACGTGTTCGGCGTCGCCGCCGTGGACGCGGCCGGCCACGAGAGCTTCGTCACGGCGTATGTGACCCCGCCGCGCGCGTCGACGCCGATCAAAACGGTGGGGCAGTAGCCGCGCGGCCTACAGCGCGCGCCGGCCGGTCTGAATCGCTTCGATGAATTCGTGGATCACCGCCGCGACGCGCTCGGGCGGCTCGATGAACTCGATCCCCGCCTTGTAGAGCACGAGCTCGTGCTCGACGTCGGTGATGCTGCAGTGCGCGACGCGGCCCTTGACGACCACCGAACGGTCGCCGAGCGTCAGGCGGAATTCGTGGAGAGAGTCGAGCTGAAGGGGAAAGCCGGTTTCGATGAGCGCGCCGCCGCGGCTGATCTCCCGGATCGCCATCGGCTGGAAGACGGTGACTTCGCCCTTGAGCTCGCCGAGAATCTCGATGCGCTCGGTGTCCCGCTTGTCTTCCGGCCGACCCATCCGGCGGCGACTATAGCATCGATCAGTTCATCCACACGGCGGCCTTCGAGCCGCTGAACATCTCGGATTCGGACGGCTCGCTCGCCTCCTCCTCCGACTCATGCCCCTCCTGATCGGTCGTGTAGGTGAGCACCGGGATCGCGCGCGTGTCCGCGTCGAGCTTCAGCATCGAGAGCACCTGGAAGCCTTCAGCGTCGTCGATGCGTACGCACAGGATGACGAGGTTCGGCTGCACGCGCTTGATCTGCGAGTACGCGTGGCTGCTCGATTCGACGAAGACGACATCGTAGTGGCCGGCGTCGAGCACCGTCTCGAGCAGGTCGAGAATCTCCGCACTGCCGTTGACGATGACCACCTTCTGCGTCCTGGTGGCCGGAGCAGCCTGGCGAAGGCTTTCGACTGTAGGCCCGGGGTTGGTCGTCATCGCGTCTCGTCTCCCGGTCCCCATCAATTCAGGATTCATGCCACGGTCTG
>QHWK01000553.1 GCA_003223775.1 Acidobacteriota bacterium | reverse complement strand
CGCGCGGCGACGCCGTCGACAACGCTCTGGAGCGCAGGCGTGATATTGCCGCCGGCGAGCTCCGGCATGACGAGCGTGCGATCGAGCTCGCACGTGAGGACGTCAGGATCGGAGTCCATCTCGAGGTCCATCGCTTCGGCCGACATGCCCGCGGGACCGGCGATGAGCACGACACGTTCGGCGTCCGCCGTCCCAGGCGTGCCGAAGTCGTGAACACGCATCACGGTGGTCATGCCGTGGCGGCTGATCACGTCGTCGATGATGGTCGCCTTTGCTCGAATGAGAAACCGCGTGGCCGTCGGCATGCCGGAGGTCGGCACGTCGGCCGGTGTCCCCGGACCGGGCACCGGATCGACGGCCGGCGGCGGCGGCGGATCCGAAGAGTCAGCTGCGGTGGTCGCGGTGGACGTCGTCGATGTCGTCGACGTGCTGCTGTCGGTTGACGTCGACGGCGGCGGCGCGGACTGCGTCGTCGTAACCGTCGTCGTCGGATCCGTCGTGGACGTCGTGGTCGTCGACGTGGACGAAGTCTGCGAGCCGGTCGGCCCCGGTCCCGGGCTGGGCGGCAGCGGTGCCGTCGTGGTCGTGGTCGTCGTCGTCGTCGGATCCGGGCTCGGCGCCGGAGGCGGCGCGGTCTGGACGGTAGGGTCCGTCGCGGTCGTAGTCGTCGTGGTCTGGGTCGTCGCGGACGGATCGGACGCGGTCTGGCCGTCGCCGACGGTCTGCTCAATGTCGGTCGTCGTCAGCGGATCGGGCGCCGACACCTGCGCCCGCGCTGTCGGCATTGTCAGCGCGATAGCGACAATCGCGCCGACAAGCACTTCCGTGCACCGTTTGCTCATGACCGTTTGTCCTCGTTGCTTGCTGGGAGTGAAACCTGCGCGTCCGCGTCAGTCGTCTGTCGTCGTCTGTCAGTGTTTCTTGCCCGAGCGCCGGACCGGCTTGCGCCGTTCGTCGGCCGATCGGCGGCTCACGGCGCCTGTCTGGTCGAGCGACAATTCCAGCCGCCGTCTGCCCGCGTCGACCACGACCTGCAGCTGCAGCTGCGGCTGCGGGTCGTACTCGAGGAGGAATTCGCCGTAGCGGTCGCACACGGTGCGGGCGACGATCGTTTCGCCCGCCGTGAGCAGCACCGGCGCGGCGGTGATGGGCGCCACCGGCGCCACACGGCTCATGACCTGGCCGACGAGCATCGTCCGGCTCGAGCCGGGCGCCTGATCGACCGTGATATCGACGGCGTAATCGCCGGCCTCGAACACGGCCTGCCGGCTCACGCCCGAGGGACCGCGGACGCCCGCCATCGCCGGCTGGGTGAGGCTGTCGAACATCAGCCTGGCCGCCAGCCGCGGCAGCTTGCAGATAATCCGTGGGCGCTCGAGCGCGAAGACGGCGCGCGCGCGGCGCAGCACATGCGCCGGCGGCTCGTATTGCGCGTCGACATTGGTGACGGCCTGGACTGCCCGCAGCCAGTCGACGGTCTCTGTGCACGAATGGCAGACCGCCAGATGTCGCTCGAGTTCCGCGTGTGCGATCGGCTGCAGCAGGCCTCTTACAAAATCGGCACAGGTCGCAGCGTCAGCGTGAGCCATCAATTTGTCTCCCAATTGGGGCCTGGCGGCGGCGAGACGTACCTCGCCCCTCTTTCGCATCGCCGACCAGGCCGAATGGCGCCCAAAAATAGGGGTGCGGCCGCTCGCGGCGGGCTTCCCGCATCGCGGCCGCGAGCGCCGCGGCCGGGCTCGCCCCCTGAATGACCTTTCTGTAGAACTCCACCATGAACTCCGACGCGCTCTCGTCGTGGAGATCCCAGAGGCTCACCATCACGGCGCGCGCGCCGGCGTGCAGGAAGCCGCGCGTCAGCCCGACCAGTTCGTCGCCGCCCGCGACGACGTTGAGCCCGGTGCCGCAGCCGCTGAGCGTGACGAGATCGGCCGACAGGCGCAGCTGATACACGTCGGCCACCGTCAGGTTGCCGTCGCTCAGCCTGATTGACGACATCATCGGGCGATCGCGGCGGAAGAAGCCATGCGTGGCGATGTGCACGAGCCGCGCGGTCCTGGCCGCGGCGCTCCGAAGCTGGGCCGACGTCGCGTCGCCCGCGAGCCCGATCTCGACGTTCGGCAGGACGCCGGCCAACTGCGTCACCTCGCGCGAGATGAGCGGCGCGAGCATGTCGCCCACGCCGAGCACGAGGCTGTGATCGCTCGCCGCGCGCGGCCGCGCCGTGCACAAATGGTGCACGCGCGCGCTCGGCGCGTAGGAGATCGCGAAGCGATCGATGAGCGCCGCGCCGCGGTCGTGCAGCGCGTGGAACGGCACGTAGTGCAGGACGCCGTGCGGCACGATCACGAGATGATCGGCGTCGAGCACGTCGCGCAGCGGCTCGACGAGCAGCTGATGCAGCCGCGCCAGGTGGTTCGTCGTCGCGTCCAGCAGCACGCGCCCGAACGTGCGCAGGTACTCCGCGTGGAGCCGGAATTTTCCGAGCTGGAACCGCAGCAGCCGGACGATCGCCGCGACGTCGGCCGCCGGCCCGAGCTCCTGGATCTCGAGCTGATCGCGGCCGACGACGCAGGCGCGGATCATGCCGCGGCTGATGTAGTACTCGAGCAGCTTCACGCCCGGGGCGAGCGACGCGCGGATTGCCGGCACCTCGAGCGCGCCGCCGCCGTGCAGGTCCGCCAGATCGGCGTCCACGCTGCGCAGCGCGCGCAGCCGATCGGCGAGCAGCGCCTCGCGCACGCCGGCGTCCTTGCGCAGGCGCGCGAGGCGCATCGGATCGAAGTGCTTCTGCCCGGTCGTTTCGCGCTCGATCTGGTGGTCGTAGCCGTGCAGCTGCTGCCGCGCCTCGCGCACGCCGGCCGCCGCGAGCTCGCCGGCCGGCTCGCGCGCCGACAGCTCGCTCGCGCGGAACGCGATCAGATCGGCGAAGCTGCGCGACTTCGCCTCCTCGATGAAGCCGAACGCCGCTTCGGCGCGGCCGGCCGCCGCCCCGCGCTTCAGCGCCATCGCGACGAGCCCTTCGTAGATCGCGAGCTTGTCGCTGAGGAACGTGATCTTCAGCTCGTCGCCGCGCAGATGGCTGCGCAGCTCCTCGAGGAGGCCGCGCGCGCGCCGGTACGCGGCGAACGCCTTGTCCTCCTGGCCGAGCGCCTCGTGCGCGCTGCCGACCATCAGCGCCGCCTGCCAGGCGACGGCGGGCGCGTGGACATCCGCGAGCCGGCGCACGGCCGACAGGCTCAGCGTCAGCGCGCGCGGCAGCCGGCCGGCCTCGAGATCGACGCGCGCCATCAGCACTTCGGCGAGCGCCGCCTTGGCCGGCATCATCAGACGGACGAACGTCCGGCGCGCGTCGGCGGCGAGGCGCCGCGAGTCGCCCGGGCGTCCGATCTTCAGGAAGATCACCGCCTGATACAGGTCGATGAGCGTCGGCCACGCGCGGTTCTGCTCGCGCACGAAGAGCGCGCGCGCGCGCGAGAACAGCCGGCGCGAGGCGATCGTGTCGCCGAGCTGTCCGGACGCGATGGCGAGGAAGACGAGGCCCTTCGCGCGCTCGTAGCGCATGCCCAGCTGATCGAACGCCGCGGCGGCGCTGCGCGCCATGACGACGGCCGCCGGAAAGTCGTTCACCTCGAGATCGAGCTCCGCCTCGTCGAGATCGCACAGCGCGTGGTGATACCGGTCGCCGACGGTGACGCAGAAAGCGCGCGCCGCGGCGTACAGATCCAGCGCCTGCTGGTAGTCGCCGCGCATGAAGTACAGATAGCCGATGTTGTAGTCGGCCTCCGCCGTCATCAGCGGCATCTTCGCGCTCTCGCAGTAGACGCGGGCGTCCTTGTAGACGCGCAGCGCTTCGTCGTAGCGCGTGAGGCTGATGAGGCACGTCGCCAGGTTGCGCAGCGTCACCGCGACGTCGGCCGGCGACGCGGACGCGCGGAAGCCGTCGAGCGCGTTCTGATAGCAGGCGAGCGCTTCCTCGAAGCGGTCCTGGCGGAAATAGATGTTGCCGGCGTTGCTCTCGAGGCGCGCGAGCCGCGCCTGATCGCCGTGCCGCTGGAACACGCTGCGCGCGCGCGCCGCGCGCGCGAACGCCTCGTCGTACTCTCCGCAGTAGATGAGCGGCTGCAACGATCCGCTGTCGGTGATCGCCACCTCGATCTCGGCGCCGATCGTCGTGAACGCCTCGACCGCCTCCTTGTAGCGCGCGAGCGCCGCGCGGTAGCGGCCGCCGAGCGACTGCACGTGGCCGTCGGCGCGCAGCGCGCGCGCCCGCGCGTGCGGATCGCCCACCTTCTGCGCGAGCCACGACGCGGCGCGCGCCAGGCGCCGCGCTTCGTCGAGGTTCGACCGCGCGCGCCGCGGCACTTCGTCGGCGAGCTGGATCACGAGCTCGGGGCCCGCATCCACCGCAAGCCGCTTCAGCAGCGCGAGCGGCTGCTGCGCGCGCGATACGCGCTCGATGACGCCGTCCAGGCTCGCCGGCTCTGGTACCGCCACGTCAGAATCCGTTGCTCTTCAGGTTCGCGCGTAGCTTCTTCAGGCAGCGCCCGCGGATGAAGCCGATCGATCCGGTCGCGAGCCCGAGCTTCCGCGCCACCTCGTCGTACGGCATCGGCGGCTGCTGGTAGAAGAGCAGCTGCACGAGCTCGCGGCAGCGATCCGGCAGCGCCGCGATGGCTACGCGCACGCTCTGCTCGCGCTCCACCTGCTCCATAATCTGCTCGCCGCTGTCGTCGTCGCTCGCGAGATCGTGCGCCACCGCTTCGGCCTGCGGCCAGAGCGACTCGCGGCGCTTCTGCAGCTTCCAGTGCAGCGTCTTGTGGCGCGTCACGCGCACGAGCCACGGCCGCAGCGCCTCGGCGCGCCGCAGGCGCGGCAGCTCGGCGACGAGCGCCGTGCACACCGCCTGGAAAATATCCGCCGCGTCGTCCGGCTGCGCGCCGTACTTGATAGGGATCGAGTAGATGAGGCGCTTGTACTTGCTCATCACCGCCGCCCACGCGGCCGGGTCGCCGTCCAGGCACCCGCGGACGAGCGTCTCGTCCGATGCCGCGCCGTCGATCCCATCCCAGTTCATCGGCCCGACCTCCCCGTCGTGCGCCAGAACAGCTGTTCGACGTTCCACAGCGTGTAGTGTTCGAGCACCGCGGGTCGGAAGTTCCCCAGGCCGCGCTTCGCGGCGACGACGATGTTCGGGCTGACGAGCGGCACGAGCGGGAGCTTGTCCGCGACCACTGCCTGAACGCGATCGTACAGGCGCTTGCGCTCCCCACCGTCGAGCGTCGTCATCTGCTGCTGCATCAGCCGATCGATCTCGGCCTCCCAGGGCGTCGACGGCTTCGCCTGCGACGGATGCCACAGGTGCGTCGGCCCGCTCGAGAGCCACACGTTCATCGCCGGAGTCGGATCGACGTCGCCGTCCACGAGGCGCAGCAGACACGCGTCGTAGTCGTGCGACTCGAAGACGCGCGCGAGCACCGCGTTGAAGTCGAGCGACGCGATCTGCACGCCGATGCCCAGGCGCTTCAGATCGTCCTGGATGATGGCTGCCATACCGTTGAGGGCCGCGTTGCCGGCGCCGACGAGGATCGAGAACGCAACAGGCGTGCCGCCGCGATCGGCGAGCGCGCCGTCGGCGTGGCGGACGAAGCCCGCCTCGGCGAGCAGCTTGCGCGCGGCGTCGAGCGACGGCGGCGTGCGCGCGATCTCGGCGTTCGCCCACAGGCGATTGCCCGGCGTCACGGGGCCCCAGAGCGGCGTGCCGCGGCCGCTGTAGGCGAGGCGCACGAGGCTCGCGCGGTCGATCGCGAGCGAGATCGCCCGACGGAATCGCTCGTCGCCGAACCACGCCTGCTTCGGCTTCACGCTCGACGGCGCCGGATCGTTCTGGTTGAAGAACAGGAAGTGGTACTCGAGGCCCGGCCCGAGGTCCTGCAGCACGAACGACGACGCCTTCTGATCGCGATCGAGCGCCGCGGCGTGCTGCGCGCTGACGCGGTTGAGGACGTCCACCTCTCCGGCGCGCAGGCGGATCACCTGCGCTTCCTCCGACGGCACGACGAGGAACGTGACACGATCCAGATAGGGCAGGCGCGTGCGCGCGCGATCCTGCTTCCAGTAGTACGGATTCTTCGCGAGGACGATGTCCTCGCCGGGCCGGATCCGCTCGACGCGGAACGGACCGAGCCCCGCGACGTCGCCGGGCGGCGTCGCGATGCCCCACGCGGCCGCGAGGCTGCCGTCCTTCCACGCGCCGTCGAGCCGATGGCGCGGCAGCATCGCGACGCTGTCGAAGATCCGCTCGGCTGCGGCGTACGGCGCCGGCAGATCGACGGCGACCGTCCCCGCGTCGATCTTGCGGACCGCGATCGGCTTGCCGCCGATGAGCAGCAGATCGCGCTGCGGCGAATGCAGCCGCTCGTCCAGATACGCGCCGAAGCTGAAGACGACATCGTCGGCGTCGAACACATGGCCGTCGGAGAAGCGCACGCCGCGGCGCAGGCGCAGCACATAGTGCAAGCCGTCGGGCGAAACCGTCCACGATGCGGCGAGCGCCGGCTCGGTGCGCTGCGTCTCGCGGTTGATGTGAATGAGGTCGGCCTGCGTGCGCCAGATCACGTCGCGCGACTGCGCGTCGAGGGCGACGAGCGGATTGAGCGTCTTCGGCTCGCCGCGCGCGGCGACAACGAGCGCGCCGCCGCTCGTGCCGACCTCGCCGTCGATCGTCATCAGATCCTCGCCCGCGGGCTGGTGCTCGACGGCGTGCAGGCCCGGCGCCGTGGCGGCAAGCGCCGCGGCCAGCACGGCGGAGGCGAGGGCGCGCTTCACCGCCATGCTCCCGCCGGCAGGACCTGGCTTCGCTGGTGCAGCGCGTCGGCGGCGGCGTGGTAGAGGAGCGACACCACGACGAGCGCGGCTGCGGGCGCGGCCAGCCACCAGTGCGCCGCGCTCAGCTCCTGCCGCAGCATCGCGTTGATCATGGTCCCCCAGCTCGGCGTCGGCTCGCCGACGCCGAGGCCGAAGAACGACAGCGTGATTTCGGCGAGCGTGTACTGCGGCACGAGGATGCTGGCCTGCGTGAGCGCGACGCTGAAGGCCTCGGGCAGCACGTGCGCGAGCATCAAGCGCGCGCGCGACGCGCCCGACGCCGCGGCCGCGGTGACATAGTCGCGCGTTCGCGCGCTCAGGACGACGCTTCGGATGAGACGGGCCGGCCGCGCCCAGCCCGCGATGCCGATCACGATGACCACCGACGCGAGCGCGCGGCCCGGGCTGACGTCGAGCGGCAGCGCGGCGCGGATCGCGAGCAGCAGGTAGAGCCACGGCAGCGCCATGAACAGGTCGGACGCCGCCATCACCGCGGCGTCGATCCAGCCGCCGAAGAAACCGGCGACGCAGCCGAGCAGAAGGCCGATCGTCAGCGCGAGTGCGCCGGCGAGCACGCCGGCGCCGAGCGAGATCCGGCCGCCGTACAGCAGCCGAGAGAACTGATCGCGTCCGAGCTCGTCGGTGCCCGCGAGGAAGATGTGCGCGGGCGGATCGACCGCGAGCAGACGCCGCGATCCGATCGATCCGTCCTCGTCCACTTCGTGCGCGAAGAAACGCACCGGATAGGTCGGCCCGCTCTCGTCGTCGGCGTAGACGAACGGGCGCAGGTGGACGCGGCCGTCGCGATCGACGACGTGGACGCGCGTCGGCGGCGCGAGCGGGCGATCGCGGTGCTGCGTGGCCGGATCGTACGGCGACAGAAGCGCCGCGCCGAGCACGATCGCGTACACCGCGCCGACGCCCATCGCGGTGCGGATCGTCGGCGTCATGCCGCGATCCTCGGATCCACCGCGCGCAGCAGCACGTCGGCGCAGCCGTTGCCGACGAGCAGCAGCACGGTCGAGAGCATGACGCCGGCGAGCACGAGCGGCTCGTCGCGCGAGCGGACGGCGTCGAGCAGCATCGGGCCGAGCCCGGGCCAGCTCATGACGACCTCGACGATCATCGACGCGCTGAAGAGCGCCGCGAACGACAGGCCGAAGAGCGAGACGAGCGGATTGGCCGCCGCGCGCAGCGCCGAGCGCCAGAGCAACCGGCGGTACGGGATGCCGCGCGCCGCCGCGGCCAACAGGTACGGCGCGCGCAGCGCGTCGAGCATGCTCGCGCGCACGTGGCGCGCGAGCGGCGGCGCCGCGATCAAGGTCAGCGCCGCGACCGGCAGCACGAGGTGCCGCACGAGATCGCCGATCGCGGCGAGGCGGCCGGCGCCCGTGAAGCCGGCGCCGCGCACGCCGCCGGTCGGCAGCACGCCCGAGGCGGCGGCCACGAGCAGCAGCGCAATCGCGATCAGCAGATCGGGCACCGCGATGAGGGCCGTCGCGCCCGCGGCGAGCAGGCGGCCGTCCGCCGAGCGATCGCGCGCCGCCATCCAGACGCCGAGCGGCAGCACGAGGATCCACGTGACGGCGAGCGATGCCGAGACGAGCAGCAGCGAGTTCAGCGCGCGCCGCGCGACGAGCGGCGCGATCGGCGCGCCGTACGCGATCGAGCGGCCCAGATCGCCGTGCGCCACCGAGGCCACCCAGCTCGCGTAGCGCGCGAGGAACGGGCGATCGAGGCCGGCTCGGCTCCGCAGCGCGTCGACGGCAGCGGGCGAGAGCTGCCGCTCGAGCCGCGCCTGGCCGAACCCGTCGCCCGGCGCGAGCTCGGTGACGGCGAACGCGATGAGCGACACCGCGAGCAACTCGACCAGGGCGCGAGCGAGGTGTCGAACGACGACACTACGACCGACGACGCGAACTAGGCTCATAAGGCATGCGGGTTCCTAGAGTATAAACGTCGCCGTCGCGCGCGGGCAGCCGCGATTTGGCAAAAGATTTACGTTGAGGTTGCGTGGGCGTTCAAGCTTCCGGATATACGGGCGAGAAGTCGCGGAATCGATGCACAAATCACCGCGACGTCGGATTTATATACGGATCGGAGGAGTTCAGGACCGTACGGACCCGGCGTTCCGTACGGTCCCGCTTCGTGGCATTGACACCGTGCCGCGCCTAAGTCGCGGACTTTTTCGCGTACTTCTTCACCGCCTTTGGTCCGACCTCCGCGCCGTAGACGTTGCCTTGCGCGTCGACGGCAACGCCCTCCGCAGCGCTCGTGCCCGCGGTCGTCTTCGCCGGGTCCGGATTCTCGGGATCCGGAATGAGATACATCACCTTCAGATCCTTCGCGCTCCCGATGCGGATGCCGCGCTTCCATCCGCCGGGATGCGACGTCGGGCTCGACTCCGAGTCGGCGGCGTAGAGGCGATCGTTCTTGTCGATGAACAGTCCGCTGATGCGGCTGAAGTCCTTCGTCT
>QHWK01000817.1 GCA_003223775.1 Acidobacteriota bacterium | reverse complement strand
GACTGAAGAAATCCTGCGAGGAATCCAGACTACGTGCGGTTGCGCCGCGCGACAGCGTGAGGGACATCCCATATCGCCTCCATGTAGGTGCCTGGACCAGTCGGGCCAGGACGAATGACCCGTCACCCGCGACGCCGTCGCCATGTCATCAGCGCGTGGCCCACCGATCTCTCGCGCAGTGACGAAGGTCAGAAGGCGCGCCGCCCCGCGAGGCGATGTAGGATTTGACCAGCTACACATGCGCACCGAGACCGCTGTTGCGACGCTCCTCGTCGCGACTTCCGCTGTCGCCGTTTTAGGTAGCGCGTCGCAACAGGCGACGACGACCGAACCGCCGCGTGCGACAGTTGCCCTTGTGGAAGCATGGCCCGACGGCCGCGTCAATTACGAGTTGACGAGCACGCGCCGCGCGGTGATGTGGACGCCGCAGTTTCCACGACTTCGCGGATACACGCCGCCAGAGGGCACGCCACCGGTGTATGCCGTGCAATTCGCTCGCGCCCTCGTCGGAGGCGAGATCAAGGTCGACGTGTCCGTACTCCTTGGTTCAGCGACGCCGCCGGGCGTTGCCGTCACGACCGTCACGATCTCGCGCGGCTCCCACGTCGTCGTCAACGCGCTGACGAAGTTCGGCGTCCAACCGGTCACGCTCTCCATGGTGGACGTCGGGACGTTGGTGCCATTTCTGCCGACAGTCGTCAGCGTCTCGCCCCAAGTCGAGATTGCGAGTGTCGAACTCCTGACCGCACCGTATCCCGGATACCGGATTACGCTTCGAAACCTGGGCTCCAAGGGCGTGTCGAACGTGCATCTTCAATCGTACCGCGGACAGGACAAAGCGCTAAGCGCGCTGAAGCGCACCGACGACGGACGTCCGATGATGGAGCCGGGGGGGAGCTATACGTTCGATATGAACCTCACGTCGGGCCGTGGCGACGTGAACACCGCGTCTGGCACGTGGACGCCGCAGCCAATCGACGTCATCGAGTTCGACTCGGTGCGCTGGGACGATGGCACCTCCGACGGCGCGTCACCGTTTCCGCAGATCGAGCCGATCGTCGAGAGTGATGCCGGGCGTCGGTTGCAACTGAGGCGGATCGTGGACGCGCTGCGCGCCACCATCGCCGAGCAGGACCCGGGTGTGGACTTGTTGGCAGCGGCCAAACTGCGTCTTGAGTCGTTGGCGGATGCGGAGCCTGACCAACTGCAGCTGGCGAAGTCCGCAATGCGCAGCACCAAAGCGATCGTCAGCGCCGACATCGTGCGCTTCGAACGTCAGCGCACGACTCCCCGTCCGGATGTGCGACAGTGGTTGACGGCGTTGCTCGCACGCTACGAGACGTGGTTGGCTCGTCTGTCGCCGCCGTAACTCGACGCCGTCCGCGATGGACGCCGCTTCGATCCGGAGGAAACGGTGATAAAACGTGCGCGACGTGTCCTCGCGACAGCGTGTATCGCGGTGATCCTGCCCGCGATCTCCCGCGCAGCGCAACATCCGTCGCCTGTAGTGGTCCATGTCTGGAAGGTCGGGTCACCGCATCGCGGCGATATGCCCGTCGCGGCCATCCCGTCGTCGCTCGATGCCGAAGCTCGCCGACTTGGGTTCGAGCTTCAGATGCGTGTGTTTCGAGCACGTGATTTCGCGAGCGCGTTCTTTTCAGCCCGGGTCACGAACGATGAACCAGACATTTTGGTTATCGACAACATGGGTCATATCGACGGGATCACGACGCCGCTCGGATCATTTGACGGGAACATCACGCACAGGCGAAGGCCTTGGCGACGCGACCGATCGAATGCCAGTCTACTTGGCCTGATGCCGTAGGGAGCCCCGTACTGAAGACAGCGGAACAAGCCGTTGTCGCATATTTTCTCGACGCCAAGTCGACGTATACCGGTCTGGTCAGTGGCGACCCGACGGACACCGCGATTCGTTTGCCGCATGAACCTCGGTCGATTACCGACGTTCGCGTGTGCGACGGCTGGGGGAGCGACCGACTCGCGTTCATGCAGGTCGTGGCCGCGTTCGAAGGCCAGGACGAAATTGGCTACCGCACGTTTCTGGCTGCAGTCGCATCGGTAGGCGGCGAGCCACGTGCCCTGATGCTTGGTGGTTCGACGACGATCATTCCTGCGCTGCGACGCGATGCGGCTCCGTTCTTCACCGACGCGACCGGACCGGCGGTTGAGCCGCCCATCGTCGTGGCGCCAGAGGATGGTGCAACAGCGACCCGGATGCCACCCGAGACGCGACCAATGGTGTCGTGGATCACGCGCGGGGCCGCATTCTGCCTCATCGAGTGGCAGTTCGGCCAAAGCACGGGAGAAAAATGGGAAGGCAGCGGCTTCGCGTTTGTTCGCAATGGTCCCGAAACGAGCCGCGATGGCGCTCCGGTCACGATGCGCGCACCCTTCGGCGTGGGACGACAGCCGCATCGCTGGCGGATTTGGGCGATCAGCGATCGGGGCGACGTCGCCCGAAGCCCATGGCGCACGTTGTTCTATACGAATTGAGGCGGCCACTGAGAGTCCCGCAGACGATGCTCCGGTACCGGCAGCTCGAATCGGCCCCGGCCGCGATACGGGTACTGACGATTTCCTGAGACAACATCGAGGCGCCCAGCAATACCGCTGTCCTTCGGAGGGTAAACAGATCGGCGTTTACCATTACCGATTCTACTGACCGGCTCGCGTGCGTTTCCGCGACCGCGAGCTCTATGTCTTGATGCGGTGCCCACTACCCGTGCGGCCGGACGGAATGGGCAGGCACACACCTCGCGGATCAAGGCGCAGATTGCGTTCACTCTTGCGCTTAGTTTCCGCTCAGACGCTCGCGGCGCGTCCGTGAGCAGCGATCCCAGCAACGTGCTGAATAAGGCGCTACCGAGGACGTTTCCGGCGATGGTCTTCGATTAGTTTCAAGGCCGTGCGCCGTGCGGGACTAATGCCTGACAACGAGAACGATCGAGGGCAGAAAGCTTGTTTGGGATCGTTCGGCAACTGTGCTTGCAGGGATCGCGATCCGTCGACAAGGTAGGATTTCGAGGCTCGTGAGGACGCCGGGAAACCCACAGGGCTTCCCGGCGCGTCGTCGTGATGACTGAGCCTGGCTCGGCGATTCAGTCGCTCTTAGAGACCGCCGATGACGATGTTGTCGAACTGGTGGGCGTTGCTTTCGTTCGTCCCCTGGTTCCACGTCACCGAGGTCAGATTGCTGAAGGTGAGCGGGAGCGTAAACATCTGGAACCCGAACTCCGTGGGCGTGAACGTCACCGTGACCGTCCCGCCTCCGGCGGGGTGGCCGGTGAAGGTCACCGGAGGCGACGCCCCGCCTTTCGACAGGACCGACAGACCGATGCTGACGAAGTCGAACGACGCGCCCCCGACGCGCGTCAAGGTGATCTGTGCATTGGCGGTGCGGAGGTGTAGTCCGGCCGAGCCGGCGTACTCAGTCGGGTGGGCCTGACCGGTGTAGTTCATCGTCGGTCCGGTGATCGTCATCCCGTCTTCGGTGTAGCTGTCGCCCGGAACCTGGTTGAACAGATTGTTGGACACTTCCAGGCTGTCGAACGCGATGACCACGTGTCGACGGTTTTCGCAGATTAGCGCTCCGGTGGCGTCGAACCCCTGGAGGAACTCGCCGGCTTGGCAGCTTTTGCCTGCCAGGCCGAGGATGCCAGGCGTGCCTTGCGGACCCGGTGCGCCTTGAAGACCTTGTGGTCCGGTGACACCGGCCATGCCCGACGGGCCAATGTCGCCTCGCGCGCCGGTCTCGCCCTTTGGGCCCGCTGGCCCCGCCGGGCCCTGCGGGCCAATCGCGCCAATCGCGACGTTGAAGATGCCGTTCTGCGTCACCGCGCTGCCAGTCGAAACGTGCAGCAGGTACGTTCCGGCGGGTAGAGCAGGCCGTAGCGCGACCAGTGACGTATCGCCGGTTCCCAATGTCACGCCACCAAGAGGGATCCCGTTGAGAAACACTGAAGGGGCGGGTCCGAGGTTGACCCCCGATACGTAGAGATAGGTTTCGTCGGATGTCACGGCCGTGAGGACCAATCGTGACGCCGGGTCG
>QHWK01000552.1 GCA_003223775.1 Acidobacteriota bacterium | reverse complement strand
GACGGCTCAGCGCGATCCGCTTGCCGCCATCAACGAGCAAGAGTTCAGGTACGCGCACGTGTTCAACGATCTATCGGTCGGCCAGCAGGGTCGATTGGTGGCCAGACTGCACGATTCGGCCGACCCGCGCGTCGCGCATGTTGTAGACGAGCGGCAGGGCGACGCGAGCCTGTTTCGACCCGAGGTCATCGTGCGCACGGATTCTCAGGTCCATCTGCTCGCGTGGATGGGACGTTCGTTTCGGCCGCCGGTTCCCAGGCTGTACCAAGGATCGACGCATGCGCTCGTGTTCATCTGCGGCGAGTGTCCCTCCGACGCGACGCTCAACGGTTTCCCGTCCGATTGGACGATGATCAACGACCTCGAGTGGCGGGGGCAATATCGCATGTTCAGCATGCCGCTGTCGCCGAAACAGGCGGCCGCCCGGTACTTCCAGGTCGTGGCCGAGCGGGTGGTGCGCCTCGATCCCAGTCTGTCCACCGGACTGATTCCAGAATTGATAGGCAGCGCTCGGGTGCGCTTCTAGACGGACATGCAGCTCGAGTCACGTGCGCTCCCGCTGCGCGCGAGTTCGAGCATTGGCACACCCTCGAACGCGGATGCACTCCCACGTCGTAGCATGACGAGCGGCAGCGGCCTGCGAGTGGTTGGCGGCCTGGCGCGGACGTTTGCGTTATGCGCATTCGTCTGGCATTTGGCAACCGTCTCGTATCTCCCCGTTCGACACCAGCCGTTTGGCGACGACGATACCGAAGCCGCGGTTCGAGCGATGAACGCCGGCTATCCATTTCACCTTCTCTATTCGACCGCCAACAACAGTCCTCCGATCCTACGAAGAATGAACGAGGGTCTCATCGATCAGGGCGTCATGTTCTTGAGCGAATCCTGGGCCTTGGCACGCCAGTGGGTTACTGGTGTCCGCTCAGTGATTACGTCGTCGATCGGCTGGGACATCGTCTTCGCGCTTTTTGTTGTCGCCGCGGTCGCGATCGTGGCACCTGGCGTGCCTTTGCCGGTCGCCATGGCCGGACTCGTCGCGTTCCAAGTACTGCTTACATGGGGGCCGATCCAACTGAGTCTCCCAGTCCACTGGGGGGTTGCGTTCTCGACGGTACTGGCGGCCGTCTACATATCCACCGTTTGCAAGCCCTTTACCGCCTGGCGGTGCATCTCGCTAGGTATGCTCGGCACACTCATCGCGCTCGCTCAGATCCTGCGCCAAGAAGCCGGCGGGGTGGCTTACGGTGCCGGCCTGGCATTGGTTGTAGCAGGAGCGATCGAAGCGCTTGTCGCCAACCGTATAAGCAATACGACGGTGTCTCGCCAGGAGTTGAACGCCGTCATGCGGCGTCTCGTTGCGGGCGGATTATTGCTGATCGCGGCAAACGTGAGCGTCGTACCAGCGCAACGATGGTACATTTCCCGCCAGCTGCGGACACCCTACGCTGAAACGGCAGCAATCGAGCATGGCTCGGGGTTTCCGTTGTATTTGAGCGTTGGGTACGTCTCGAACCCGTTCAACATCGCGTGGCGCGATCCTATCGGCTACGTTCATGCACGTCTCATCAGCCCGAATCTCGCTCCGGGTTATCCGGCACTTCAATCGACGCTCTATCGCGAGTATCTGAAAGTCGTCTTCAGCCGCCCATGGCTGCTGCTCCAGAACGTCGCCGCGAAAGCAGTGCGCGTCCATCGGCTGGCGATGCGGCAGGCCGAACGCCTGCCGGACGTCGCCGTGTGGCAGCAGCCGGCGCACGTTCGTTTCTACGAAGCATTGCCGTTCGTGCTGGCCGGTTGCTTCGCGCTCATGTGGTGGCGCGGGACGCCCGAAGCAGTCGCGATCTGCATTGCCTCGCTCGGCCTGGCGGCCGCCGCGAGCGCGGGAGCGGTGATCGTGTTTCCTGATTACATCGGTGGCGTCCAGGGAGCGATCGTCGTTCTGGCCGTCGTGATGCCGGTTGGTGTCGCCTCTTACGTTCTCGAACGTCCCTCGGAGCGGAGCACCACAGCACTTGCGCGGCGCATGATCATCTGCACCGGTGTCCTGGCGCTCACGGCGCTTGTGATCGGCAGCGTTTTCGTCGCGATTCAGTGGGCGCGATACCGCGCGTTTCAGGAGCAGACGATCGCCCGCGACCCGCTCGAAGCTATCGAGGAGCAGCAGTTCCGCTACGCGCATGTCTTCAACGATCTACCGGTTGCGCGCCAGGGCCGCCTGCTCGCGCGCCTCATCGCGACCGACGATCGGCGCGTGGCGCGGGTCGTCGGTCTCCGCACCGGCAACTCTGATCTGTTTCGACCAGAGGCGCTGGTGCGAACCGCAAACCAGTTGCACGTGATCGCCTGGATGGGCGCCTCGTTTCACGCGCCGGTGCCGCCTCTCTATCAAGGCACGGCTCACTCGCTCGTGTTCTTTTGTGTCGAGTGTTCGGCGCAGTCGACCGTCAATGATTTCCCCTTCACCTCGACGATGATCAACGACCTCGACTGGCAGGGACGCTATCGGATGTACAGCATTCCTTTGACCGATCCATTGAAAAATGCCGCGTCCTTCCAGGTCTCCGCTGAGCAGGTATTGGCGGTGGGCCCGCAAT
Organism: Acidobacteriota bacterium; assembly: GCA_003223775.1. GTDB lineage: Bacteria > Acidobacteriota > Vicinamibacteria > Vicinamibacterales > CAVVIG01 > QHWK01. The sequence continues at coordinate 8,260 of QHWK01000552.1, read as the reverse complement.
ATGAGCCCACAGGGATCCTTCCGGGTCTCATCGCAAGCGCGCGAATTGCGTACTGAACTCGTGGTCGCTCCCCGTGTCCGCGACACTCTGGCGTGGACCGCTGCAGGCGCGCGATGAAGATCGTCGACATCGTTCTGCCCGTCTACAACGAGGAGGAAGTGCTCGACGCCTTTCACTCGTCGCTCACCGCAGCGCTACAGCCGCTCGAGCTCAACTATCGTTTCAACATCTGTTATGTCCTCGACCGCTCCACCGATCGGTCGATTGACGTGCTGAAGAGGATTGTCGATCGCGATCGGTCGGTCACCGTCGTCCATCTGTCCGCGCGATTCGGTCATCAGATGTCGCTCGTCGCTGGCATCGATCGGAGCCGGGGCGACGCGGTGATCATGATGGACTGCGACCTGGAGCACCCTCCGGAGCTCATCCCACGTCTGCTCGAAGAGCTCGAGCGAGGCTACGACATCGTGCACGCGGTGCGACAGTACGGCAATCAGACGGGGACGCTCAAACGCTGGTCTTCGGCGACGTTCTATCGACTCCAAAACGCGATGTCTCCGGTCGAGATGCAGCCCGGCGCCGCCGACTTTCGGGTCGTGTCGCGAAAGGTCGCGCGCGTATTCCAGACGTCGATTCGTGAGCGAAACCAGTTCCTTCGCGGTCTCTTTCAATGGGTCGGCTTTCGCAGCACGGTTGTCCCGTTCGTCAGCCCCCCAAGACAGAGGGGCAAGACGAAGTACGACGTCAGGCGCCTTGTAACGTTTTCGATGGCCGGAATCCTGTCGTTCTCGAAGGTTCCCCTTCGCGCGGCAACGCTCTTGGGCTTCTTCATCTCAACGCTCAGTCTCGGCTATGGATTCTGGTTGATCGGTGCCTTCTTCGTCGTCGGCCACCCGCCGCCGGGCTACACGTCGTTATTCGTGATGATGTCGTTCCTCGGCGGCCTTCAACTGACGGTTCTCGGGGTACTGGGCGAATATCTTGGAAGCGTGTTCGAGGAAGTCAAGCAGCGTCCCCTGTACATCGTCGATGAGGTCGTTGGCGGGGAGATGATCGTCAGCGGCACATGAACATGGCGGCCGCGGCGTGGCACAAGGTCGGCATTTACATGGCCGTCTGCACCGGTGTTCGCGATCCGTGGTCCGTCGTCAAGAATCAGCTCGGGTGGCTGCCGCCGGGAGAGCGCATCCTGGAGCTTCGCAACGGGATGAAGTTCCGCTGTCGCGCGAACACACCCGACATCAATCAAGCGGTTGTCGTCGGCCTGGCCAAGGAGTACCCGGCGTGGCTGCTGAAGATGCTTCCGCCTGGGGCGACGGTGCTCGACCTCGGCGCTCACATCGGCTCGTTTGCGATACTCGCCGCCCGTCTCCGCTCCGACGTCACGATCCATTCGTACGAGCCTTCGTCCGAGAATCTCAGGTTGCTGCGCGAAAACCTGATCCTGAACGGGGTTGAGGATCGTGTCGCGACGTGTCGGACGGCCGTGTCCGACGCGGATGGCGTGGTCCAGCTGCGAGTAGGCGGACCCACAGACGCCTTCGATGTCATGACCGCACCGATCGAGCGCGTGAACGGCGACCGATCGATCGAGGAGGTGCCAGCGCGAACGCTCCGCTCGATCTTGCGAGATATCGGAACAGAGCGCCTCGATCTCCTGAAGATGGATGTCGAAGGCAGCGAGTACGCCGTGCTCGATTCGTCTGCCGATGCGATCGCGAAGTGCGACTTCGTGCTGATGGAATGGCACGACGATCCGCGCGGCCGTCGAAACGACGAGTGGCTGATCGCCCGTTTTCGGCAGCTGCAATTCGACGTGGACCGCCCGCGCGCGAATTTGATTCTCGCCGCGCGCCATCGGTTGCATGGAAGCGCGACCGCGTCGTGACAACGTCTCCGGCCATCTCGGTCGTGATGCCGACCTATAACGCGAATCGGTTCGTCCGCACGGCTGTCGAAAGCATTCTTGCCCAGACGTTCGAGGACTTCGAGTTCATCATCGTCGATGATTGCTCGACCGATGGGTCGAGCGAAATCCTGCGGCAATATGCGGAACGCGACCGTCGAATCCGCGTGCTGACGAATACGCGGAATCTGGATTTCGTGCGCAGCCGCAACCGTGGCATCGCGGAGGCCGGCGGCGTCTTCGTCGCCAACATGGACAGCGACGATGTCGCGCTGCCGACGCGCCTCGCCGAGCAATATGCGTCCATGACGTCGAATCCGGCCGTGGGCGTCTGCGGTGCCGCTGTCATCCTGATTGACGAGAACGATTGCGAGCTGGGAATTCGGCGCTATCGCGCCGACGACCGCGATCTGCGCGCGAGATTGTTTCTGTTCAATCCTTTCGCGCAGCCCGTCACGATGATTCGCAGGGATGTGCTCGACGATACCGGGCCGTACAATCCCGATCACATTCTGGCGGACGATCTCGACCTGTGGTTCCGGATCGGCGTCAAATACCGTCTGGCGAATCTGCAGACGCCGCTGCTCAAGTACCGCGTGCATCGGGGCTCGGCCACCGGGAAGCGGCTCTCCGACATGCACCGCGCGGCCGCCCGTGTCCGTGCGATTGCCCGACGCGACTACGGATATCGTCCATCGCTGGTTATGCGGGCCGGCGAAATGCTCGCATCGTGGACGATGGTCGTTCCGCCGGAGCAGCGGATTGCGATGTTCAATTGGCTGCGTTCCCGGTTGTCGTGATCACCTGCCGTTTTACGTGCCGATAAGAATCTCGGAATCGCCGGGAAACCCTCTGCGACACCATCTGTAGGCTGCGTCGAAGTCATGTGCGGTATCGTCGGCTCTTTCTGCCCGGGCCGGGCCGGCTCGTGTCCGGACGTCGTCGTGCGCATGCGCGATCGGATGGCACATCGCGGCCCGGACGGCACGGGCATCTGGTGCGCCGCCGATCGCAGCTGCACGCTCGGCCATCGCCGGCTGTCGATCATCGATCTCTCACCCGACGCCAATCAGCCGATGGTGAACGACGACGGCACGGTGGCCCTCACCTTCAACGGCGAGATCTACAACCACGCGGACGTCCGCAAGGAGCTCGAGGCGTTCGGGAAGTACCGCTGGCGCACCGATCACTCCGACACCGAGATGCTGCTGCACGCCTACGAGGAGTGGGGCGTCGATTGCGTCGACCGGTTCTACGGCATGTTTGCGTTCGCCGTCTACGACGCGCGCGATCGGTCGCGTCCCATCGTCCATCTGGTGCGCGACCGCGTCGGCATCAAGCCGCTGTACGTCACGAGAACGGCCGCCGGCGAGTGGCTGTTCGCGTCGGAGATTCGCGCGCTGCTGGCCCACCCGGACGTCACGGCGGAGATGGATCCCGTCGCGCTCTGGCATTACCTGACCTTCATCGTCGCGCCGGCGCCGCTGACGATGTTCCGAGGCATCTTCAAGATTCCCGCCGGCCACAGGATCGCGATCGACGGCCGCGGCGCGCGCGCCGAGCGGTGGTGGGACTCGCGCCCCGACCGGGCGCGGATGCTGACGGAGAAGGACCTCGGCGAAGACGAGGCGGTCGCCGAACTGACGCGTCTGCTCAAGCAGTCGATCGCGCGGCGGATGGTGTCGGACGTGCCGTTCGGCGTGCTGCTGTCAGGAGGCGTCGACTCGTCGCTGAACGTCGCGCTGATGAGCGAGCTGATGTCGCGGCCCGTCACGACGTTCACCATCGGCTACGAGGGGAAAGAGGACTACAACGAGTTCCAGTTCGCGCGCCGCGTCAGCGAGCGGTATCGCACGGATCATCACGAGACGCTGATCGATCGCCAGGAGGCGCAGAACTTCCTGCCGCTGCTCGTGCGGCTGCAGGACGAGCCGATCGCCGACAACGTCTGCATCCCGCTGTACTTCCTCGCGCGTCTCGTGAAACAGAGCGGCACGACCGTCGTCCAGGTCGGCGAAGGCGCCGACGAGAACTTCCTCGGGTACTGGTGGTGCGAGCACTACCGCCAGAAATACGAATCGGTCTATCGGCCGGCGCTGAATGGATTGGAGGGTTGGCGGCGCTGGCTGCCGGCGTTGAAGGCCCTGGCAGCAAAGACAGCAAAGACGCCGGGCCTGGGCGGCGAGGACCTCGAGATTCAGCGCCGCGCCGACCGCGGACAGGAGCTGTTCTGGGGCGGCGCGGTGTGCTGGTGGGGCGACATGCGCAGCCGCCTGACGCCGAGCCGCGATCCGTTCGCCGGAACAATCGAGTGCCCCGTCGACGGCCTGCTGCCCGAGTCGTTCCGATCGCTCGACAGCCACGCGGTCGTGCGCGAATATCTGTCGCTGCTCGACGGCCGGCTGTCCGAGCCGGAGGTGCTGCAGAAGATCCCGTACCTCGAGATGAAGCTACGTCTGCCCGAGCACTTGCTGATGCGCGTCGACAAGCTGACGATGGCGCATGCCGTCGAGGCTCGGGTGCCGTTTCTCGATCACGACGTCGTGAACTTCGCGATGCGCCTGCCGGCGTCCTACAAGCTGAAGGACGGCGTCGGCAAGCACGTGCTGAAGCGCGCCGCGGAGCCCTACCTCGATCGCGACATGATCTACCGGCGGAAGCAGGGCTTCGGCGCGCCGATGGAGGAATGGTTCCGCGAGGGCGACTTCGGGCGCCGCAGCCTCGCGGCGTTCGAGCGCTCGCATCTGACCAGGGACGGCTATTTCGACAACGACTATTTCCGCGGTCTGCTGCGCGACCAGATGGACGGATCGGGCGGCTACAGCTTCCAGCTGTGGACGGTGCTGAACGCCGTTCTGTGGCACGCGTCGTGGATCGAAGGGCGCGAGGACTGCTTCTGAGGCTGCTCGGCGGCGCGTTAGATCGTCGCGCCGACGCGGCGGCGATCGCGACCGCGTGCCTTGGCTTCTGGGTGCTGTGGTCGACGTATTCGCAGCTGTCGATGCTGGCGTGGCAGTACGACCGCATCGAGCTGGCCCGCTCGGGAGCCATCCTGCCCAATCCCGATTACGAGCTGGCCACGCTGCCCTGGCAGACCGCGCACCCGCACGTGTTCGACGTAACGGACGGCCGCATGACGCTGGTGACCAACGCCGAGCCCTTCGCGTATCAGGCGTTCGCGATCCTCGACAGAAACGGCGCGCGCGGGGTCGACGTGCAGTTCGACGCGACGATCGAATCGGGCGGCGCGACCGTCGGCCTGCTGCAGGACGGAAAGTGGACGGTGAATCCCGTCTGAGGTTCGACGCCATTCGGCTCTCCCTTCGCAAGTGATCGGGATCGCGCCTTCGTCCCGATCGTGGCTGGGCCGAGTCGGCCGCGCGGTCGTGGGCGTCGAGCTCGTCATCGCGGTCGCCGTCATCATCTATGCCGGGCTTCACGACGTGGATGCCGTCTTCTCCGGCTCGCCGCCAGGAATTCCCGCGCGGATCGCTGCGTCCTGTCGTGCGATCGACTCTGCGGCGTCATGCAGTGTCGTGATCGACGAGCTGAACCCGGGGCGGTATCGCGTGGCGACATCAGTCGCCGCCGCCTCGATGACGATCGACTTGAGCGCCGACCGGCCTGAACGCTGGCGTTACCTGTTGTCGAGAGTGTCACAGCCCAACCAGCTGCGGCTCGAGCTCGATCCACTTGATGATGGCACGCACGGCGATGCGGTGACGTTGAACGAATCGGCGGGCCGGACGGTGACCGATGTTCACTCGGCGCCGGCGAGGCTGTGGCTGACGTCCCAGCTCGTATCGGACGGACCGCAGCCGACTCCGATCGTCCTCGACGAGCTCGGGTTGTTCGACTCGCGCGATCGGCTGCTGTCGGATCCCCGCCCGATCTTCTCGTCGATTCCGCCGCTCCGGTATCACACGATGCTCCTGCCCCGTGCGATCGCGGCCATGTGCCTCTTCACGGTGATCGCGGCGCCGTTGGTCAGCGGGCGCCTGCTGAAGCCGGCGACGCCTATTGTCCTGGCGGCGCTCTGCTTTTCGCTGTGCCTGATCGATCTCACCGCGTGGTTCTCGCCGTACTTCACGCGCGATCTCCGAACGGTCTTTGCCGGCGGCGCGGTGCACGATACGCCGGGGTCGAACCTGAACGGCGGACTGTGGCAAGGCTTCAACCTGCTGCAGGGCAAAGGGCTGACGCTCGACGACGGGGTCGTGCCCTGGGAGCGGATGCCGGGCTACGGCCTCTTCTGCTCGCTTGCCGGCGCGCTGTTCGGTCATCGCACGCTGCTCGACGTGGCGATGTCGACGGTGTGGCTTCAAGTGCTGTTCTACAGCGCATCGCTCGGCGTGTTCGCGTGGGCGGCCGGTCTCGTGTTTCCGCCTGCGGCCGTCTGGGCCGTCGGCGTGCTGATCGCGTGGTTGCCCAAGGAGGTCGGACTCACACAGGTCGACGCGGTGATCGCGCCGGTGGCGCTTCTGATTCTCGCGGCCTTGTGCGTGCGGTCGAGGATTGTGCGCGATGGGCGCGCCGTGCCCGTCGGCGCCGATCTGGCCGTGCACCTCGCGTTCGCGCTGTGGTTCGCGATGCGGCCCGACGTGCTGCCCGGATGGGTGATCGTCGCGCTGGTTCTTCATTGGCGGCATTGGCGGCGGCTGCTGATTCCCGTCGCGTTGTTCCTGGCGATCGGTACGGCGTGGGGCACCTACAAGGCGCAGCATCATCGCGACTTTTCGCTGACGACGACGAGCGCCGGCGCGTCGCTGTTCTGTGGACTGTACGAAGTGCCGAGCCGCTTCCGGTTCGCGATGGCGTGCACCGACGAGACCTACTTCGATTGGGTTCGGCAGCACAGCCCGTACATCGCGCAGTCCGCAGCCGGCAACAGCTTCGCCACGCGCGAGGTCCTGAAGTTCTGGCTGACGTACCCGGGGCACTTCGTGGTGATGGTCTACCACAAGATGATGCAGGCGCTGGACGGCGACATCTGGCCCGGGTTCCCGACCCAGCTGCAGGTGTTCGTCTTCGGCGCCATCCGGCGCTACTCGCTCGTGATGGCGCTGCTCGCGTCCCTCGCTGTTTCCCTCGCCGTCGGCCACGAGCGCCGGCGGACATTGCTGCTGTCGTGGCCGTTGTGGCTCGATGCGCCGCTGTTCTGGATCATGTTCGCGAGCCTCGGCAGGTTCTACAGCGCCGTCGGCATCTCGCTCGTCGTCGCCGCTGTGCCGCCCTTGTTCGAGACGCCGTTTTACGCGTCGATCGCGGCGCGTCCGTGGCGCGCGGCGTCGGCGCTCGGCGGTGTCTGTCTGTTCGCGCTGGCGGCGTGGCCCGTTCACCGATGGCTGCTGAACAACGACGCCTTTCACTACTGGACGCCGCTGCTCGATCCTTCGGCGTCGCCGCTGAACCTGTTCAAATGACCGACGCGCTTCGCGTGGTGCTCGACACGAAGTGGTTTCGTGTCGCGGCGAAGGATCAGACGCCCGGCGATCCGTACTATCTTCTGCAGCTTCCCGACTACGTCAGCGTGGTCGCCCTGACGCCGGCGCGCGAGCTCGTGCTGGTCCGGCAGTTCCGTCCCGTCGTCGAGCGCCAGACGTTGGAGCTGCCCAGCGGCCACGTGGATGCCGGCGAAACGGCTGAAGATGCGGCCCGCCGCGAGTTGTTCGAGGAAACGGGGTTCGTGGCGCCGCGCCTCGAGCTGCTGGGGACGCTGGTGCCCGACGTCGGCCGCCTCGCGAACCGGATGTGGTGCTACTTTGCCGCCGACGTGCGCCCGACCGATGCGCCGCACGAGCCGGAGCCAGGGGTGGCGGTCGTCGTGCTGCCGGAGCAGGAGGCGCTGCGGTGCGCGGCCGACGGCACCATCGACCACGCCCTGAATCTCGCGCCGCTGTTTCTGGCGCTGGCCGGCGGTCAGTTATCGTTGACGGCGCGCGGACACGTCTGACCCTTATGTCACCTCAACGCGATTTCGACATCTGCATCATCGGCGGCGCCGGCCACGTCGGCCTGCCGCTCGCGCTCGTGTTCGCGCGCGCCGGCAAGCGCGTGCTCATCCACGACCTGAACCAGGCGGCGATGGACACGATCAAGGCCGGCGCGATGCCGTTCATCGAATACGGCGCCGAGCCTCTGCTCGCGGCGGCGCTCGGCGACGACCGGCTGCATTTCTCGGCCGACGCGCGCGACATCTCGCGGGCCGCCACGGTCGTCGTCGCCGTCGGGACGCCGGTCGACGAGTACCTGAATCCGAAGCTGCGCGCGCTGTTCGATCTGTTCGAGCGGCTGCGGCCGCAGCTGGATCCGGATCAGACGATCGTCATCCGCAGCACCGTCTTTCCGCGCACG
>QHWK01000551.1 GCA_003223775.1 Acidobacteriota bacterium | reverse complement strand
GACGGATCGGCTGAGCGCGGCGAACGCGAGCGCGCGCGTGAGCGCGATCGTGCTCGCCGGCGGCAGCGCCTACGGCCTCGACAGCGCGAACGGCGCCGTGCGCTGGCTCGACGAGCGCGGCGCGGCGGCGCGCGAGTCCGGCCGCCGCGGCCCGGCGATCGTGCCCGCCGCCGTGCTGATCGATTTGTGGGTCGGCGGCAAGCCGCACATCCGGCCCGGCGCCGACTGCGGATACCGCGCCGCGGCGAACGCGAGCCGCGGTCCCGTCGCGCAAGGGAGCGTCGGCGCCGGCGCAGGCGCCACCGTCGGCAAGCTGCTCGGCACAGGTCACGCGATGAAGGGCGGAATCGGCAGCGCGAGCATCACGCTGGAAAACGGCCTGCGCGTGGGCGCGATCGTCGCCGTGAACGCGCTCGGCGACGTGATCGATCCCGACACGGGCGCCGTCGTCGCCGGCGCGCGCGCGGCGGATGGATCGTTCGCCGACGCGCGCCGGCTGCTGCGGACCGGCGCGCCGACGATCCTCTCGTCGCCGCCTGCTGACAACACGACGATCGCGGTCGTCGCGACCAACGCGCGGCTGACGACCGCCGCGGCGGCGCGCGTCGCGCAGATCGCCGACGGCGGGCTCGCGCGCGCGATCGCGCCGATCCACACGATCGCCGACGGCGACACGGTGTTCGCGCTCGCGACCGGAGGCTGGCGCGGCGACGCCGACGTGTCGACGATCGGCGCGCTCGCCGCCGATGCGGTGGCCGCGGCGATCGTCCGCGCGGTGCGATACGCGACGAGCGCGGGCGGCGTGCCCGCCGCGCGCGATCTCCAGCGCTGACGCCGCTCGATGTCGATCCAGCTCGCGCTGCTCCTCGGGTACTCGGCGGTGCTCGTCGCGCTCGGCCTGTTCATCGGCCGCCGCGTCTCGGGCACGAACGATTTCTTCGTCGCCGGACGACGGCTCGGGCCCGGCCTGCTCTTCTCGACGATGCTCGCGGCGAACATCGGCGGCGGATCGACGGTCGGCGCGACGGGGCTCGGCTACCGCGACGGCCTCGCCGCGTTCTGGTGGGTCGGATCGGCGGCCGTCGGCTCGCTGCTGCTCGCGCTGTGGATCGGCCCGGCGATCCGGCGAATCGCCGCCGAGCACGAGCTGAAGACCGTCGGCGATTTCCTGGAGCTGCGCTACGGCCGGCACGTGCGCGCGATCGTGTCGGTGCTCGTCTGGCTCGGCTCGCTCGCGATTCCAGCCGGCCAGCTGATCGCGATTGCGACGATCCTCAACGTCGTCACCGGCGTGCCGAAGTACGTCGGGTGTCTCGTCGGCGGCGGCGTCGTGATCGCGTATTTCACAGCGGGCGGCCTGCTGACCTCCGCGTGGGTGAACATGGTGCAGCTCGCCGTGAAGCTCGGCGGGTTTCTGATCGCGCTGCCGCTCGCGCTCGGCGCCGTCGGTGGCTTCGACGCGCTGGCATTGGTGCGCGCGGACGACGCGTCGTACTGGAACGTCTGGCGCGGCGGGCCGTCGGGCGTCGTCTATCTCGCGCTGCTCGCGCCGGCGTTCGTCGTCTCGCCCGGCCTGCTGCAGAAGATCTACGGCGCGCGCGACGATCGCGCGGTGCGGCTCGGCGTCGGGCTGAACGCCGCCGGCCTGCTGCTGTACGCTCCGGTGCCGGTCCTGATGGGCTTGATCGCGCGCGCGCGGTTCCCGGATCTGCCGAACCACGAGCTCGCGCTGCCAATGGTGCTGATGCACGGCGTTCCGCCGCTCGTCGGCAGCCTCGGCCTCGCGGCGGTCTTCTCGGCCGAGATCAGCGCCGCCGACGCGGGGCTCTTCATGCTGACGACGTCGCTGTCGCAGGATTTGTACAAGCGGTTTCTCGATCCGTCGGCGACCGACGCGCGGGTGCTCGCGGTCACGCGCGGCGCGGCGATCGCGTGCGGCGCGGCGGCGGTGGCGATCGCGATCGCATCGCCGACGATCATCGGCGTCATCGGACTGTTCTACGCGCTGCTCGGCGTCTCGCTGTTCGTGCCGATCCTGGCGGGCCTCTACTCGCGGCGCGCCGGGACGCCCGAAGCGCTCGCGTCGATCGGCGCCGGCGTCGCGTCGATGCTCGCGGTGCACTTCTCCACGAGCGGGCGCGGCGTCGGCGGCTTCAGCCCGGCGCTCGTTGGCATCGCGGCGGCGGCAGTCGCGTTCTCGATCGTGTTCATCACACGCGTGCTGGGGCCGTCTCTGCGGACTCTGCCCTCTCTGCGTTCTCTTTGACGGATATGAGCCTCAGCAAGCTGTTTGATCTCACGGGCAAGCGCGCCGCGATCATCGGCGGCGGATCGGGCATCGGCGAAGCGGTGGCGATCGGCGCCGCGCAGCTCGGCGCCGACGTCGCCGTGCTCGACGCGAACGAAGAAGCGGCGCGCCGCGTGGCGGCCGGCATCGGCACGCACGCGCACGCCGCCGCGCTCGACATCCGCGACGCCGCCGCGGTGCGATCGGCGCTCGACGGCCTCGCGCACGCGCGCGGCGGGCTCGACATCCTCGTCTGCACGCCGAGCATCAACGTGCGCAAGCCGATCCTCGCGTACGAGGAGGACGAGTTCGATCGCGTCGTCGATCTCAACCTGAAGGGCAGCTTCAACGCGCTGCAGGCGGCGGGCCGCGTGATGACGCGGCAGGGCGGCGGCAGCATCGTGATCTTCTCGTCGATTCGCGCGCAGGTGGTCGAGCCGGGGCAGTCGGTGTACGCGATGACGAAAGCGGGCATCGTGCAGCTCGTGCGCGCCGCCGCGGCGGAGTTCGGACGCTACGGCGTACGCGTCAACGCCGTCGCGCCCGGCGTCGTCGAGACCCCGTTGACGGCGCCCATCAAGGCCGACGCCGACTGGTACGCCGCGTACGCGAACAAGAGCGTGCTGCAGCGCTGGGCGCGCGCCGACGAGATGGTCGGGCCGACGCTCTTCCTCGCGTCCGACGCCGCAAGCTACGTGACGGGGACCATCCTTTTCGCCGACGGCGGATGGACGGCGGCCGACGGGCGCTTCACGCCGCCAGGCATGTAACGTGAGGGGATTGGGGATTGGGGATTGGGGCCAATCCCCAATCCCCAATCCCCAGACGGGATGCTCGATATGGCGAAACCAACTGTGAAGATCGCGGTCATTGCCGGCGACGGCATCGGCAAGGAAGTCATTCCGGCGGGCATCGCGGCGATTCAGGCCGCGATTCGCGGAAGCGAGGTGTCGATCGCGTTCACCGAGCTGCCGTGGGGGTGCGAGCACTATCTCGCGCACGGACGCATGATGGCCGACGACGCGTTCGAGCGGCTCGGCGCGTTCGATGCGATCTATCTTGGCGCGATCGGCGCGCCGGGCGTCCCGGACGGGATTTCAGCGGCGATGATTCTCGCGATCCGGCAGCGGTTCGATCAGTACGTGAACCTGCGCCCGATGCGGCTGCTGAAGGGCATCGCGTCGCCGCTCGCGAACCGCACCGCGGCGGACATCGACATGATCTGCGTGCGCGAGAACTCGGAGGGCGAGTACTCGGGCGTCGGCGGCCGCATCCATCGCGGGACGCCGCACGAGGTGGCGCAGCAGGTCGGCGTCTTCACGCGCCAGGGCATCGAGCGCATCCTGCGCTACGGCTTCGAGATCGCCGCGACGCGGCCGCGGCGGCTGCTCGCGAGCGCGACGAAGTCGAACGCCCTCACGTACTCGATGGTGATGTGGGACGAGATCGCGGAGATCGTGCGGAAGGACTACCCGGCCGTCGAGTACCGCAAGTACCACGTCGACGCGCTCGCCGCGCGGATGGTGACGCATCCGCAGACGCTCGACGTGCTGGTGACGTCGAACCTCTTCGGCGACATCCTCACCGACATCGGATCGGCGATCTCCGGGAGCCTCGGCATCGCGCCCGGCGCGAACATCAATCCGGCGCGCACGCACCCGTCGATGTTCGAGCCGATCCACGGCTCGGCGCCCGACATCGCAGGGCGCGGCATCGCGAACCCGATCGGCGCGATCTGGGCCGGCGCGCTGATGCTCGATCATCTCGGGCGCAGGGACGTCCACGATCGCATCATCGGCGCCATCGAGCGCGTTGTCGCCGCCGGCCGGGTGCGGACGCCGGATCTCGGCGGCACGGCGACGACGCAGGAGGTCGCGAGCGCGATCGTCGCCGAGATGGGCGCCGCCGTGGGCGAATAGCGAGGGGATTGGGGATTGGGGATTTGGGATTCGTGAGACACGACTGTCACGCCGCGATCGCGATCACGGAAAGCAACCACAGAGAGCGCAGAGACCGCAGAGCAAATTCCGTACTGCCGTCACGCTGGAATCGCGATCACGAAAAGCAACCACAGAGAACACAGAGCGCACAGAACTTCTTCGATCGCACGTCGTGCCAGTGAAGAGTGGACACACACTACATCGGCGATACTGACGACTGCTGTCACACCGTCGAGCGCGCCGTCGCATCTTTTGTGCAATACCGGACGCAACCAAATGAGCTCTGCGTGCTCTGCGTGCTCTGTGGTTGCTTGCCGTAACGTGATCGCAGCGTGACGGTCGTAATCCCACCAACCCCCAATCCCCAATCCCCAATCCCCTTCACGCTCAGAACGTGAACTTCACGCCCAGCTGCACGATCCGCCCATCGTCGGCCGACGTGATCTGGCCGAAGGTCGGCGCGCCGATCGTGCCGTTCGGCTGGCCGAAGCGCTCCTGGTTGAAGATGTTGAACGCCTCGACGCGCAGCTGCACCTGCTGCGACGCGGCGATCGCGAAGCTCTTGAAGAACGAGAGATCGGTGCGGCTGAAGCCGGGGCCGCGGACGGCGTCGCGCGGCTCGTTGCCGATCTGGCCGGCGTTGGCGGCGACGGTCAGCCGCTGGAAGCACGACGTGGTGAAGTACTGCGCGACGGCGTGCGGCGCGCCGTCGTTCGGCTCGCACGTCATGTTCGGGCGATTGGTGAGCGACGTCAGCGAGACGTTGTTCGGCTCGATGACCGTCAGCGGGAAGCCGGTCTGCGCCTGCACGATGCCGTTCACCTGCCAGCCGCCGAGCGTCAGCCGCGTCAACGCGCCGCGGCCGTCGAGGCGCGGCAGCTCGTAGCCGAAGCTGACGACGAAGCGGTGGCGCACGTCGAAGAGCGCGTCGCCCTTCTCGCGCGCGAGCGCCGCGTCGATCGACGCCTGATCGCCGATCGTCACCGGCAGCATCGGCCGCGGCTCGCCGCCGATGTTCAACCCCGAGACGTGATCGACCGCGTGGCCGAGCGTGTACGACGCGAGCACGTTCAGGCCGTGCCACGCGCGCATCCGCGCGCTCGTCTGCAGCGAGTCGTACCACGACTCGGCGGCCGAGAAGGTCGGCCGCACGAGGCTGAACGCCGGAAAGATGCGCGGCCCGATCGCCGGCGCCGGCGCCAGAATCGGGACCGTCGGGTTCACCTCCATGAAGATCGGCAGGTGCCGGCCGCGCGAGCCGACGTAGCCCGCCTCGACGCCCCAGTACGCGCCGACCTGCTGCTGCAGCGTGAGGTTGTACTGCTGCACGAGCGGCGTGTCGAACGCCGTTCCCCAGCCGATGAAGATGAGCCCCGCCGGAAAGCCGGGCGCACCGGTGACGCCCGCGAGCGGATTCGCGAACGGCGGCGCGCTCACCTGCAGCGGGAAGTTCACTTCGGTGAGCGGCTGGAACGGCGGAGCGAGCGTGCCGTTCTGGAAGAAGTCGCCCTGGCCGGGCAGCGTGTCGTAGAAGACGCCCCACGCGCTGCGCACGGCGGTGCGTCCGTCGCCGCGCACGTCCCAGATCGCGGCGAGCCGCGGCGCGACGTTGTTCCTGTCGGTCGGATAGGTGCCGCGCGGCACGCCGGCGTCGCCCGGGTAGACGAGGCCGGTCGGCGCGTTCGGGAACACCGTCGACTGCTGTCCCGGATGAAACGCGTTGAGATGATCCTGGCTCTCGGCGAACGGCTGATTCGCCTCGTAGCGCGCGCCGTAGTTCAGCGTCACGCGCGAGAGGCGCAGTTCGTCCTGGCCGTAGAGCGAATACACCCACGACGATCCATCGAGGTTCGGATCGCCGGTCGCCTGCCGGTACTGCACCGGGAAGCCGAGGAGGAAATCCGCCGCGGCGCTGCCGGTGTACTGGCCCGAGAACGTGAAGTCGCCGTTCGGCCGGTTGATGAACGACACCTTGATCTCGTCGCGGCGGATCTCGCCGCCGAACTTGAACGAGTGCGCGCCGCGGATCCACGACAGATCGTCGGAGAAGGCGGCGACGTTGTTGACGCGCGTGGCGAACGGCTGCTGCGCGTCGCCGGTGGTGAAGAAGCCGGTGACGGTGATGAAGGGCAGGCCGGCGGCCGTCGGGTTGCTGGGCGTGATGGCGAAGCCGAGATCGCGCAGATTGAGGCCGCTCGTCACCGTCGGCTTCGCGTCGATGCGGTCCATCGACGCGCGCGCGACGTTGATCATGTTCGAGCGGATGATCCATGTATCCGACGCCATCGCGTCCTGCAGCGTCGCCACGGCCGTGTTGCCGGCGGGCGAGAAGTTCGAGCCGCCGAGCGGGTTCACGTTGTTCGTGTGCCCGGCGATGTAGCGCGCGAGCAGCGTGTGGGCGCCGTTCAGGTGCACGTCGAAGCGCGTGCCGAACTGCTCGCGCGTGTCCTCGACGTTCGGCGACCGCACGCTGCGGTTGCCGGCGCTCGTCGGCAGCGGGATGTACTGGTCGAGAATCTTCTGCGCGATCGGGCTGATGCGCGCGCCGGGGATCACGTTGCCGAGGAAGGGCTGGCCCGTGAGCGGATCGCGGATCGCCGCGCCGCCGGAGAAATCGCCCGCGCGCTGCGCGGCCGACAGCACCACGCGCGTGTCGGTGACGCCCTGCTTGTTCTGGAATCCCTCGAAATAGCTGAACATGAAGAGGCGGTTCTTCACCAGCGCGCCGCCGAGCGCGCCGCCGTACTGGTTCTGCTTCAAGGCGGGCTTCGCCGCCGCGAAGAAGTTCGTCGCCTGGAGCCTGTCGTCGCGGTTGAACTCCCAGCCGCCGCCGTGCCACTGGTTCGTGCCGGCCTTCGTCACGACGTTCACCACCGATCCGGCGTTGCGGCCGTACTCCGCGTCGTAGGAGTGCGTGAGGATCTTGAATTCCTGAATCGCGTCCGGCGGCGGCCGCAGCACGAAGCCGGTGTTGAACGAGTCGTTGTTCGCCGCGCCGTCGAGCAGGAAGTTGTTCGACTGGTTGCGCTGGCCGTTCACGTTGAAGCCGCCGGTGACGTTGCCGAAGCCGCCGGGCGTCGCGTTCCCGTCCTGCCCGCCGAGCGACGTCGGCGGCGCGACGACGCCGGGAATCAGCGTGCCGAGCTGCGTGAAGTTGCGGCCGTTGAGCGGGAGATCGACGACCTTCTGCCGATCGATCACGACGCCGAGCGTCGCGTTCGTCGTCTCGACGAGCGGCGACTGCGCCTCGACGATCAGCCCCTCGGAGAACTGTCCGATCTGCAGCGTGAGGTCGGCGCGCACCGTCTCGTTGACGGCCACCGTCACGTTCTCGCGAACCGTCGTCCGGAAGCCGGCGAGCGTCGCCTTCACGCCGTAGACGCCGGGGTTGAGCAGCGGAATCGTGTAGAAACCATCGCCGCCGGTCGCCGTCGTCCGCACCTGACCGGTGTCGCGGCTGGTCGCCTCGATCGTGACGCCCGGGATGACTCCGCCAGACGAATCAGTGACGACGCCGGCGACGGCGCCGGTCGCCTGCGCGGCCGCGCGCGACGGAGTGATGCCGGCGAAGATGGCGAGCGCGAACAGCGCGACGCGGCGCGGAAGATTCATTGCCATGGACGCCTCCCGAGTCGCGCGATAGTACAGCACGGGG
>QHWK01000550.1 GCA_003223775.1 Acidobacteriota bacterium | reverse complement strand
GGCCGCCGGTCTCCCGCCCACCTCCGCCGATCGTTCCACTGGTGCTGCCGTCGAGCGGGCCGTCTTTGCGTTGATGTGTCATGCGGCGCGCGGCTCGCAAGGCACGTACCGCGATTCCACCTTACAATCGCAGAGGTGAGCAAGGACGACCTCGTCGAGCGGCGGCGGAAATTCATCCAGCGGCAGATTCAGCTCGACAAGAGCGCCGTCAACGTCGACTTCGCCGGCCGAGCGCCGCAGGGCGGCGGACCGCGCAACCGTGACGGCATGCCGAAGCTGCCCGTCGGGCAGCACGAGGTGAAGAACTGGCCGGTGCTCGACCTCGGCGAGCAGCCGCGCGTTCCGCTCGACGCGTGGACGCTCGATATCGGCGGCCTCGTCGAGAATCCTATGACGCTGTCCTGGGACGCCTTCATGGCGCTCCCGCAGGTCGACGATGTCAGCGATTTTCACTGCGTGACGACGTGGAGCCGCTACGACAATCGCTGGCGCGGCGTCCGGTTCAGCACGATCGCCGAGCTCGCGGTCCCCAAAGACGAGGCGCGCTTCGTCCTCTGCACCGGCTACGACTTCATGCCGGGCACGTTCATCCCGTACACGACGAACGTGCCGCTCCACCGCGCGCTGGACGACGACGTGCTGCTCGTCCACACGTGGGAGGGCAAACCGCTGCCGCCCGAACACGGCGGTCCCGTGCGGATGATCACGCCGAAGCTCTATGCGTGGAAAGGCGCGAAGTGGATCCGCAAGATCGAGTTCCTCGCCGCCGATCGCAAGGGGTTCTGGGAAGTCCGCGGCTACTCGAACTCGGCGGAGCCGTGGTTCAACGACCGATACGCCACAGACTGATGCTCTCTCGCGACAGCGATCACGGCTTCGGTTCGAAGCGATACACCAGATATACGATCGCCGGCCCATCGAGCTGGCTGAAGCGGTGCGGCATGCCCGCGGGAATGATGATCACGTCCTTCACACCGACGTGCTTCGACTCGCCGCCCTTGTGCGTCCCCGTGTGGCTCGGGCCCGCGTTGAGGCGCGTGAGATCCGTCGCGGTCGCGTTCTCGAGCGATCCGCCCGTGACGATCGTCCCCGAGCCTTCGGTGATCTGATAGATCTCCGTCACGCGATCGTGGATCAGCGCCGTCGTCTCCGGCTTCGTGCGTCGGAGCAGCGCGAGCGACGCTTTGTGGCCGCCCGGCACGTCGGCCGCCTTCACCGGCTGATCCACGACGTTGTTCGCGACCGACTGCTTCAGCGTCGACGCGATTTCCTCCGCCGTGATCACCGTCCCCGACGCCGCCTGCTGTTCGGCAGCGAGAGCCATCGCGAGCGCAAGCAGTGTCAGCATGGGCGCGATTATAGGCGCGCCGTGGCACAAAACGTGAACCTCGACTATCCCGTGCGAGTATGGCCCGGCGATCCCTATCCTCTTGGCGCAACCTGGACCGGCCTCGGCGTGAACTTCGCGCTCTTCTCCGCGCACGCGACGAAGGTGGAGTTATGCCTGTTCGACTCGCCTGACGCGACGCTGGAGAGCGAGCGCATCGCGCTGAACGAGCATACCGACATGGTGTGGCACGGGTTCCTGCCCGATGTGCGCCCGAACCAACTCTACGGTTACCGCGTGTACGGCCCATACGACCCGGCCGTGGGGCAACGTTTCAACCCCAACAAGGTTGTCATGGATCCATACGCGAAATCGGTCGCGCGTACGATTCGCTGGGCCGACCAGATGTTTGGCTATCGCGTCGGCGATCAGGACGCCGACCGCTCCTTCGACGACCGCGACAACGCCCCCTACGCGCCGCTCGCCGCCGTCGTCGATCCGGCGTTCACCTGGGGAGAGGATCGGCCGCCGCGCACACCGTGGCACAACACGGTGATCTACGAGATGCACGTGCGCGGCTTCTCGAAGCTCCATCCGTCCATTCCGGAGCATCTGCGCGGAACCTACGAGGCGCTCACGACCGAGCCGGCGCTGGAGCACCTGCGCAAGCTCGGCGTCACCGCGGTGGAGCTGATGCCCGTGCATCATCACTCGCGCGATCGCCACCTCGAGGAGAAAGGACTCACCCAGTACTGGGGCTACAACAGCTTCGGCTACTTTGCGCCGGAGCGGCGGTTCGCCGCGTCGCGAACGCCCGCGGGCGCCGTGCGCGAGTTCAAGCGCATGGTGCGCGCGCTGCACGCCGCCGGCCTCGAGGTGATCCTCGACGTCGTCTACAACCACACGGCCGAGGGCAATCAGATGGGCCCGACGCTGTCGCTCAAGGGGATCGACAACGTCTCGTACTATCGCCTGGTTGCCGACGACATGCGGTACTACACGGACTTCACCGGCTGCGGCAACACGCTCAACATGCAGTGCCCGCAGGTGCTGCAGCTGATCATGGACAGCCTGCGCTACTGGGTGCTCGAGATGCACGTCGACGGCTTCCGCTTCGACCTCGCGAGCGCGCTCGCGCGCGAGCTGTACGACGTGGATCGGCTGGGCGCGTTCTTCGATATCATCCATCAGGATCCGGTGCTGTCGCAGGTGAAGCTGATCGCCGAGCCGTGGGATCTCGGGCAGGGCGGCTACCAGGTCGGCAACTTCCCCGTCCTCTGGACCGAGTGGAACGGCAAGTATCGCGACTCGGTGCGCCAGTTCTGGCGCGGCGAAGGCGCGAGCGTGTCCGAGCTCGCGACGAGGCTCGCCGGCAGCAACGATCTCTACGCGCAGAGCGGCCGCCAGCCGTACGCGAGCATCAACTTCGTCACCGCGCACGACGGCTTCACGCTCCACGACCTCGTGGCCTACAACGAGAAGCACAACGAGAACAACCGCGAGGACAATAACGACGGCGAGAACAACAACCTGAGCTGGAACTGCGGCGCCGAGGGACCGACCGACGATCCCGAGATCCGCGCGCTGCGCGAACGGCAGAAGCGGAACCTGCTGGCAACGATGCTGCTCTCGCAGGGCGTGCCGATGATCAGCCACGGCGACGAGCTCGGGCGCACGCAGCGCGGCAACAACAACGCGTACTGCCAGGACAACGAGATCTCCTGGATCGACTGGAACCTCGACGCCGACAGGCGCACGCTGTTCGAGTTCGTCTGCAAGCTGGTGCGTTTCCGCCGCGCGCAGCCGGCGCTGCGCCGGCGCAAATATTTCCACGGCCGGAGCATTCGCGGCGCGAAGGACGTCGCATGGCTCGCGCCCGACGGCCGTGAGATGGACGATGCGGCGTGGCAGGCGGGATTCGTGCGCACGCTCGGGATGCAGCTGTCGGGCAGCGCGATCGAGGAAGTGAACGAGCGCGGGGAGCCGATCACCGGCGATACGCTGCTCGTCCTGCTCAACGGCCACACCGACAAGGTCCCGTTCACGCTGCCGCCGCTCGAGCCCGAGCAGCAGTGGCAACGCGTCGTCGACACGTTCGATCCGCACACCGCCGACCGCACGTTCAAGGCGGGCGCGTCGGCCGTGGAGATGTGATCGTGGCGCGCGAGCAGTCGACGATCGACGCAGCGCGAGCATCGCGCCGCACTGCGCCGATCGACATTCCGGAGGCGCTGGCGCGCCGCGTCGTCGTCGAGCACATCGAGCCGGAGATTGACGGCGGCCGCTTCGCGATCAAGCGCGCGATTGGGGAGACAGTCGACGTCACGGCGACGATCTTCGGGGACGGTCACGACGTGCTCGTGGCGACGCTTCGCGATCGCCACGAGCACGTCGGGGGATTGGGGATTGGGGATTGGGGATTGGGCGCAGAGGACGCAAGGGATCCAATCCCCAATCCCCAATCCCCAACCCCCTCACGCGTCACCTCCTGGCGAGAGACGCCGATGACGATGGCGGCGACGGGGACGGATCGGTGGACGGCGCGGTTCGACGTGGCGGCGATCGGATGGCACGAGTACGAGATCGTCGCCCGGGTCGATCGGTTCCTCACGTGGCGGCGCGACGTGCGCGTGAAATCGGCGGCGGGGCAGGACGTCTCGGTCGAACTGCTCGAGGGCGCGCTGCTCGTGCGCGACGCGGCGGCGCGCGCCGCCGACTCCGACGCCGCGTGGCTGCTCGAGCAGGCGGATGCGCTGAGCGACTCGACTCCGCCCGCCGATCGGCTCGCGACCGCGCTCGGCGAAGAGCTCGCGGCGGCGATGGCCACCTACGCCGACAGATCGCGTGCGACGGCGTCGCCGCGGCGCCGCGTGTGGGTGGACCGCATCCGCGCGCGCTTCGGCGCGTGGTACGAGATGTTCCCGCGATCGGCCGGGCCCGATCCGACGCGCAGCGGCACGCTCGCCGAAGCGGCCGCGCTCCTGCCCCGCATCGCCGACCTCGGCTTCGACATCGTCTATCTGCCGCCGATCCATCCGATCGGGACGAGCTTCCGCAAGGGACGCAACAACGCGCTCGTCGCGGGGCCGACCGATCCCGGCAGCCCGTGGGCGATCGGATCGCCGGAGGGCGGGCACACCGCCGTCGATCCCGGCCTCGGCACGCTCGACGACTTCGTCGCCTTCGTGCGCGAAGCGGAGCGGCTGCGCCTCGAGGTCGCGATCGATCTCGCGTGGCAATGCTCGCCCGATCATCCGTGGGTCGCCGAGCACCCGGAATGGTTCCGCCACCGGCCCGACGGCACGATCAAATACGCGGAGAACCCGCCGAAGAAATACCAGGACATCTACCCGTTCGACTTCGAGTGCGAGGACTGGCCGGCGCTCTGGCGCGCGCTCCTCGACGTGACGCGGTTCTGGATCGATCGCGGCGTGAAGATCTTCCGCGTCGACAACCCGCACACCAAGACGTTCGGCTTCTGGGAATGGATGATCGGCGAGGTGCGCGCCGAGCATCCGGACGTGCTGTTGCTCTCCGAGGCGTTCACGCGCCCCGCGCCGATGCGCTATCTCGCGAAGGCGGGCTTCACGCAGTCTTACACGTACTTCACCTGGCGGAACACGAAGGCGGAGCTCACCGAGTACTTCACCGAGCTGACGGCGACCGACGTGCGCGAGTACCTGCGTCCGAACCTGTTCGCGAACACGCCGGACATCCTGCACCCGTACCTGCAGCACGGCGGCCGGCCGGCCTTCGAGGCGCGCCTGCTGCTGGCGGCGACGCTCGGCGCCGCCTACGGGATATACAGCGGCTTCGAGCTCGCCGAAGGCCAGGCGGTGCCAGGCACGGAGGAGTACGCCGACTCGGAGAAGTACCAGTATCGCAAGTGGGACTGGAACCGCCCCGGCAATCTCGACGAGCTCGTCGCGCGCGTCAACCGGATCCGGCACGCGCATCGCGCGCTGCAGATCGATCGCACGCTGCAGTTCCACGCGGCCGACAACCCGGAGATCATCGCCTACAGCAAGACGTCCGCTGACGGCGCGGAGACGATCTTCGTCGTCGTGAACCTGGATCCGCACCACATGCAGCACGGCCACGTGGAGATTCCGTGGATGGCGGCCGAGCAGAGCTACGAGGTCCGCGATCTGATCGACGACGTGTCGTATCAATGGCGCGGCGCGCGGAACTACGTCCGCTTCGATCCGGACATTCGCCAGGGGCACATTCTGTGGCTACCGAAACCCCGAACCTGACGATTCCGATCGACGCCGTCACGTCCGCGGGATCGGCCGCCGAGGACGATCCGCTCTGGTTCAAGGACGCGATCATCTATCAGGCGCACGTCAAGTCGTTCTTCGACAGCAACAACGACGGCATCGGCGACTTCCAGGGGTTGACGCAGAAGCTCGACTACCTCCACACCCTCGGGATCACGTGCCTGTGGATCCTGCCGTTCTTCCCCTCGCCGCTGAAAGACGACGGGTACGACATCAGCGATTACCTGAGCGTGCACCCCAGCTACGGCACGCTCGACGACTTCACGCGCTTCGTCGCCGCGGCGCACGAGCGGCACATCAAGGTGCTGATCGAGCTCGTCGTCAACCACACGTCGGATCAGCATCCGTGGTTCCAGCGCGCGCGCCAGGCGCCTCCCGGCTCGCGCGAGCGCGCCTTCTACGTGTGGAGCGACACGGACACGAAGTTTCCCGAGACGCGCATCATCTTCACCGACACCGAGAAATCGAACTGGACCTACGATCCGGTCGCGAAGCAGTACTACTGGCACCGCTTCTTCTCGCATCAGCCCGACCTGAATCACGACAACCCGGCGGTGGTCGACGCCGTCATCGACGTGATGAAGTTCTGGCTCGACCTCGGCGTCGACGCGCTGCGGCTGGACGCGGTGCCGTACCTCTGCGTGCGCGAGGGAACGAACAACGAGAACCTGCCCGAATCGCACGCGGTCCTGAAGCGCATGCGCCGCGAGCTCGACAAGGCGTACAAGAACCGCATGCTGCTCGCCGAGGCGAACCAGTGGCCGTCCGACGTGCGCGCGTACTTCGGCGACGGCGACGAGTGCCACATGGCGTTCCACTTCCCGCTGATGCCGCGCATGTTCATGGCGCTCCGGCAGGAAGATCGCCACGCGATCACGGAGATCCTCAACCAGACGCCCGACATCCCGGAGAACTGCCAGTGGGCGCTCTTCCTGCGCAACCACGACGAGCTGACGCTCGAGATGGTGACCGACGAGGAGCGCGACTACATGTATTCGGCGTATGCCTCCGATCCGCAGATGCGGCTGAACGTCGGCATCCGGCGGCGGCTCGCGCCGCTCGTCGAGAACAGCCGGCGGCGCGTCGAGTTGCTGAACACGATGCTCTTCTCGTTCCCCGGAACGCCGATCGTGTACTACGGCGACGAGCTCGGCATGGGCGACAACATCTACCTCGGGGATCGCAACGGCGTCCGCACGCCGATGCAGTGGAGCAGCGATCGCAACGCCGGCTTCTCGCGCGCCGATCCCGCCCGGCTGTACGCGCCGCCGATCCAGGATCCGGTGTACGGCTACCAGTCGATCAACGTCGAGGCGCAGGAGCGCTATCCCTTCTCGCCGCTCAACTGGAACAAGCGCCTGATCGCGATGCGCAAGCAGCACCGCGTGTTCGGGCGCGGGACGATCGAGTTCGTGCCGTGCGCGAATCGAAAGATCCTCGGCTACCTCCGCCGCGACGAGAAGGAGACGATTCTCATCGTCGTCAACCTCTCGCGGACCGTGCAGCCCGCCGAGCTCGATCTCAAGCCGTTCACCGGCCTGCTCCCGGTGGAGATGAGCGGCCTCACTGAATTCCCGCGCATCGGCGAGACGCCGTATTTCCTCACGCTCGGCCCGTACGCCTACTACTGGTTCACGCTGCAGCACGAGCCGGTGCAGAAGACGGCGAAGGCCGCGGCGCCGATCGATCCGAACGCCGCGATCGTCGAGTCGCTGCCCAACCTGTTCATGGGCGTCGAGTGGCAGAACGTGCTCGACGCCGCGACGCGCGGCATCCTCGAGCGGCAGGCGCTCTCGGCGTTCCTGCAGCGCCAGCGCTGGTTCGCGGCGAAGTCGCGCACGATCCGCGAGGCGCGCTTCAGCGACTGGTCGCCGCTCCGCACCGGCGCGACGCCGTCGTTCCTCGCCCTCGTCTCGGTCGAGTACACGGACGGCCGAGCCGACAGCTACCTCGTGCCGCTCGCGCTCGTCGACGGCGATGCCGCGGCGCACTTCGTGAAGACGACGCCGGCGGCGGTCCTCGCGCGGATCACCGGCGCGCGCAAGGGCGCGATCGTCGACGGCCTCATGGACGACGACGCGTGCAGCCGCATCCTCGCGCTCGTCGAGCGCGGCGACGAAGTCGCCACCAGGCGCGGGAGCGTCCAGGGCACCAGGATCGGCAACCCGACGGCCCTCTTCGCCGGGCCGGCGCAGGAGCACAAGTGGACGCGCGGCGGCGCGGATCAGAGCAACAGCGTCGCCTTCGTCAACGACAAGTCCGTGCTCAAGCTGTTCCGCCGCATCGAACCTGCGGCGAATCCGGAATTCGAGATCGGCCGCTTCCTGACGACGCGGCAGTTCGCGCGGATTCCGGCGCTCATCGGCGCGCTCGAGTACCTGCGCCCCGGCTTCGAGCCGGGCACGCTGGCCGTCGTCCAGACCAGCGTAAAGCATCAGGGATCCGGGTGGGATTTCACGATCGACGAGCTGCGGCGCTACTACGAGCGCGTCGCGGCTCGCGAAGGGCCCGAGGACCGCAAAGGCGTGGAGCCGCGC
The DNA here is from genome assembly GCA_003223775.1 of Acidobacteriota bacterium. Classification (GTDB taxonomy): domain Bacteria; phylum Acidobacteriota; class Vicinamibacteria; order Vicinamibacterales; family CAVVIG01; genus QHWK01. The sequence goes on along the minus strand of QHWK01000550.1, from coordinate 3,041 downwards.
GAGGGGCTCGATGCGCCGCCGCCGTTGTTCGTCGCGCTCGAGAACTGGTATCTCACGAGCGCCGCGACGCTCGGACGCCGCACCGCCGAACTGCATCTCGCGCTCGCATCGGCGGCCGACAGCCCGGCGTTCAGGCCGGAGCCGATCGATCGCGCGTCGCTCGACGTGCTCGCCGACGACATGCGCGCGCACGCGTCGGCGTCGCTCGATCTGCTCGCGAGCCGGCTGGCGTCGCTCAACGACGCGTCGCGGCCGATCGCCGAAGCGGTGCTCGCCGCGCGCGCGGGGCTGCTCGCGCGCTTCGACGACGTCCGCCGCCTGCGGCACGCCGGCACGCGGATCCGCGTGCACGGCGACTATCATCTCGGCCAGGTGCTGCGGACCGAAGAGGACTTCGTGATCCTCGACTTCGAGGGCGAGCCGGCGCGATCGATCGCCGAGCGGCGCGCGAAGCAGTCGCCGCTCAAGGACGTCGCCGGCATGGTGCGCTCGTTCGGCTATGCGGCGTACGCGGCGTTGTTCGCCTTCACGGTGCACGCGCCCGACGAGTACGCGCCGCTGGCGCCGTGGGCCGACACGTGGGAGCATTGGGCGACCGACGCATTCCTCAAGGGCTACGCGGCGGCGGCCGGCGATTCGCCGCTGCTGCCGCGGGATCGCGGCGAGCGCGACGCGCTGCTGACGGCGTTCACGCTCGACAAAGCGCTCTACGAGCTCGGATACGAGTTGAACAATCGGCCGGACTGGGTGCGCATCCCGCTCGTCGGAATCCAGAAGTTGACCGAATCACCGGGAGCAAAGACCGCGAAGGACGTTCGGTGGTAGATCTTTTGCAGAGTTAGCGCAATTCATCGGCGATCGGTCGAAAATTGAATGAATTCACGACAGGGCTTGACGCACTGTCGAGTGTTGGAGAAAGGCCATGGCGAAACGCACCACACCTCGATCGACTGCCCAAGATTCCTCGGCCATGAACACACCAGCTCAGCCGCGCGTGCGGCGGCCCCGCGCCGCCACCGCGCCGTCGCAGGGGTTCGACACGATTGCGTCCGATTCGCGCGTCGAAGGCCGCGGGAACGGACGCGGCACGATGCCGCCCGCCGCACCGACCGAAGCCGGCGACGACGCGCCGCTCGAGACGATGTCGGTGTCGATGGGCTCGGAGCCGAGCGAAGAGGACATCCGCAACCGCGCGTACCAGCGCTTTCTCGAGCGCGGCGGCGGCCACGGCAACGACTTCGAGGACTGGCTCGAGGCCGAGCGCGAGCTGAAAGGCCGCGGGTAGCCGTCGGTGCCGCGCGCGCTCTGGAAAGGATCCATCTCGTTCGGCCTCGTGAACATTCCGATCGAGCTGCACACGGCGGTCCGCAATCACCGGCCGAAGTTCCGCATGCTGCACGCGAAGGACAAATCGCCGGTGAAGTTCGAGCGCGTCTGCGTGCAAGACGGCAAGCCGGTCGCATGGGAAGATCTCGTCAAGGGCTACGAGTACAGCAAGGGGCACTTCGTCGTGATGACGAAGGAGGACTTCCAGGCGGCCGCCGTCGAGAAGACGCGCACGGTCGATATCGTCGACTTCGTGAAGGCGGAGGAGATCGACGATCGGTTCTTCGAGACGCCGTACTATCTCGTGCCCGCCAAGGGCGGCGAGCGCGCGTACGCGCTGCTGCGCGAGGCGATCCGCGAGTCGGGGCGGATCGGCATCGCGAAGTTCATCCTGCGCGACGCGCAGCACCTGGCCGGCGTCGAGGTGATCGGGGACGCGATCGTGCTGTCGGTGATGCGGTTCGCCGACGAGCTCGTCGAGGTCGAGCAGTTCGAGTTCCCGGCGGCGCACGGCGTCCGCAAGCAGGAGCTCGACATGGCGAAGGCGCTCGTCAACAGCCTCGCCGCCGATTGGGATCCCGCGAAGTACACCGATCAGTACCGCGAGAACCTGATGCGGATCATCCAGGGGAAGATGAAGGGCAAGGAGGTCCACCTCGCGCCCGACGTCGAGCCGCGGCAGGCGGAGGTCGTCGATCTGATGGAGCGGCTGCGGCGCAGCCTCGCGCAGAGCGGCGGCGCCGGCGCACGGCCGCGCGCGGCGAGCCCTCGACAGGCTCGGGCCGCGAAGTCGCACGGCGCCGCCAAGCGCGCCGGCGGCCGCAAGCGCACCGCGGCATGACGAGGACTTGAATCCCGCCTTCGAGCCGATGCTCGCGTCGCTCGCCGACGCGCCGCTCGACGATCCGCATCTCGTCTACGAACCCAAATACGACGGCATCCGCGCGATCGTCGAGATCGGCCCTGGCGGCGCGGTCCGCCTCTGGTCGCGCCTCGGCAACGAGAAAACCAATCAGTTCCCGGAGATCGTCACCGCGCTGCAGAAGTGGGGGCGCCGCCGCAAGGAGCTGCTCGTCCTCGACGGCGAGATCGTCGCGCTCGACGACAAGGGCGAGCCAAGCGGCTTCCAGAATCTGCAGGGCCGCATTCACGTGCTGGATCCGACGTCGGGCAAAGGGCGTGCCGCCGAAAAAGGGGTACGACCCCTTTTTGCGGTCGCGCTCATCGCGTTCGACATCCTCCGCGACGGCAGGATCGACTACCGCACTCGTCCGCTGACCGAACGGCGCGCGGCGCTCGAGCGGATCTTCGCCAGGACCGGATCGCCGCTGCTGCGCATCAGCCGGCAGGTGCGCGGCGACGGCCGCGCGCTGCACGACGAAGCGCTGGCGCGCGGGTGGGAAGGGCTGATCGCGAAGCACGCCGACTCGCTCTACAAGTCCGGCAAGCGCACGCCCGACTGGAAGAAGCTGAAGATCGTCCAGGAGCAGGAATTCGTCGTCGGCGGCTGGACCGACCCGCGGCACGCGCGCTCGTACTTCGGCGCGCTGCTGCTCGGCGTGTACGACAACGACGATCTCGTGTACGTCGGGCACACGGGGACGGGATTCACCGAGAAGGAGCTCGCGCGCGTGATGGCGCTCGTCGCGCCGCTCGAGATCAAGGCGTGCCCGTTCCGCAATCGGCCGAAGACGAACGAGCGGCCGCACTGGGTG
>QHWK01000549.1 GCA_003223775.1 Acidobacteriota bacterium | reverse complement strand
AGATGAAGGACAAAAAGTACATCCCGCTCATCCGCCCGGAGGATCAGCCGGCGATCTGGTTGAACAAGGAGCGGATGGAGAAGTACCGGCCCGAGATGCGCAAGTACTACTACGACCCGACGAAGTACAAGAACTATCTCGAGCAGCTCGGCATCAAGTACCCGACGACGGAGAAGCCGGCGACGAAATCGCAGCAGCAGTGACAAGACCCGAACTTCGGAGCACACCAATGACTCGAGGGATTGCTCTCGCGATCGTGGCATTCGCGTTGACGGTGTCGCTCGGCGCGCAGCGGCGTCAGCCGCCGGCCGAGTCGACGCCGACGGGTCCCGTCGCAACCGGCGCGACGACGCCCGAGGCGCTTCAGTACAAGCAGAACGTCGGCCTCGAGGTCGACGCGATGCAGGAGAACATCCAGAAGTGGAACGACTCGGTCTTCAGCTTCGGCGAGCTCGGCTTTCAGGAGTTCGAGACGACGAAGTTCCTCACCGCGATCCTGCGGCAGAACGGCTTCACGGTGCAGGAAGGCGTCGCCGGCATCCCGACCGCATGGACCGCGCGGTGGGGATCGGGCAAGCCGGTGATTGCGCTCGGCTCCGACGTCGACTGCATTCCGCAGGCGTCGCAGAAGCCCGGCGTCGCATGGCACGATCCGATCATCGAAGGCGCGCCCGGGCACGGTGAAGGGCACAACTCGGGGATGCCGCTCCAGATCGCGGCGGCGCTCGCCGCCAAGAAGGTCATGGAGCAGCAGCATCTGCAGGGGACGCTGATGCTGTGGCCCGGGATCGCGGAGGAGCTCGTCGGCACGAAGGCGTACTACGTGAGGGCGGGGCTGTTCAAGGACGTCGACATCTCGATCTTCGCGCACGTCGGCGACAACCTCGGCGTCTCGTGGGGCGACGGCACGCAGAACGGCCTCGTCTCAGTCGAGTACAGCTTCAAAGGCGAGAGCGCGCACGCGGCGAGCGCGCCGTGGCGCGGCCGTTCGGCGCTCGACGCCGTGGAGCTGATGGATGTCGCCTGGAATTTCCGCCGCGAGCACCTCCGCATCCAGCAGCGGTCGCACTACGTCATCACCAACGGCGGCGATCAGCCCAACGTCGTCCCGCCGAACGCCTCCGTCTGGTACTACTTCCGCGAGACCGACTACGCGCACATCAAGGAGATGAACGAGATCGGCGACCGCATGGCGAAGGCGGCCGCGATGATGACCGACACGACGGTGTCGATGCGCATCCTCGGATCGGCGTGGCCGGGCCATTTCAACAAGACGATTGCCGAGGTGATGCATGCGAACATCGAGAAGGTCGGGCTGCCGCAGTGGTCCGAGGCGGATCAGACGCTGGCCAGGGCGCTGCAGCGCGAGCTGAAAGTGCCGGAAGTCGGCATGGCGACGAAGCTGCAGCCGCTCGGCGGCCGCGAGGCGATTCCCGACGAGGAGAAGCGCGGCGGCGGCTCGGACGACATCGGCGACATCTCGTGGAACGTGCCGACGGTGACGCTGCGCTATCCATCGAACATGGCGGCCGGCCCGGGCCACAACTGGGCGAACGCGATCTCGATGGCGACGCCGATCGCGCACAAGGGCATCCAGGCGGGCGCCAAAGTCGTGGCGCTGACGGTGATTGATTTCCTGATGAAGCCCGAGCTCGTTGCGCAGGCGTGGGATTACTTCCGGAACGTGCAGACGAAGACGACGAAATACGTCCCGCTGATGCGCCCCGAGGACAAGCCGGCCATCTGGCTGAACGAGCAGACGATGGCGAAATATCGGCCGGAGATGAAGAAGTATTACTACGACCCGACGAAGTACAAGAATTACCTGGACCAGCTCGGGATCAAGTACCCCACGGTTCGGTAGGCCGCGCCTCCGGTAGCGCAGGCCTTCAGGCCTGCCCACGGCCGCACGGCGTTTCACGACTGAACCGGCTCAGCGGCAGGATAGAATGGTCACCATGAAAACCGCTGTTCTCGCCGCGATCGCAGCGATGGCCGCGCTCGCGCTGCCCGCCGCGGCATCGGCCGCCGACGGCAAGGCGGCGCCGACTTTCGCGAAGGACGTCGCGCCGATTTTCTACAAGAGCTGCGTCGAGTGCCATCGTCCGACGATGTTCGCGCCGATGTCGCTCGTCACCTACGACGAGGCGCGGCCGTGGGCGCGCTCGATCAAGCAGCGCGTCGTCGCGCGCGCGATGCCGCCGTGGGGCGCCGACGCGCCGCGGGGCCTCTTCAAGAACGATCCGTCGCTCACCGACGAGGAGATCGACACGATCGCGCGCTGGGTGGACGGCGGCGCGCCGCGTGGCGACGACACGGATCTGCCGGCCACGCCGCAGTTCGCCGAGGGCTGGACGATCGGCAAGCCGGACGTCGTCTTCACGATGGAAGAGGAGTTCCAGATTCCGGCCGAGGGCGCGATCCCGTATCAGTACCTGCGCGTGCCGACGCACCTCACCGACGACAAGTGGATCCAGGCGCTCGAGATTCGTCCCGGCGCCTCGGCGCAGGTGCACCACGTGATCGCGTTCACGCAGCCGGCGGGCTCGCCGATCAACGGCAACGGCGTCCTCGGGCCGACCAACATCGGCGGCACGACGCCGAACAAGCCGGGCATCCGCTATCCGGAGGGCGTCGGGCGGCTGCTGCGCGGCAACTCCGACATCATCCTGCAGATACACTACACGACCAACGGCAAGGCGACGACCGACCGCACGCGCGTCGGGATCATCTACGCGGCGCAGCCGCCGGCGAAGCTCGCGGCCGGCGGCATGGTGCTGCAGCCGCGCTTCGTCATCCCGGCCTACGACGGCAACGCGGAGGTGAAGGGGACGACGAAGCTGCAGCGCGACACCCTCGTGACGACGCTCACGCCGCACATGCACGTGCGCGGGAAGGACATGACCTACATCGCGCACTACGCGGACGGGACATCCGAGACGTTGCTGGCGGTGCCGAAGTACGACTTCAACTGGCAAATCACCTACGAGCTCGCGAAGCCGAAGGTGCTGCCGAAAGGCACCGAGGTCGAGGTGATCGCGCACTACGACAACTCGCCGACCAACAAGTTCAATCCGGATCCGTCGAAGGACGTGCGCTGGGGCGATCAGACGTGGGAAGAAATGATGATCGGCTTCTTCGGCGTCGTCGTCGATCGGCCCGTCGTCGCGACGCAGCCGCAGCCGTAATGTCTTGGGCACTAGGGACTCAAGGTCTACGTTTAACCCTGAGTTCCTCAGTCCCCTAGTCCCTAGTCCCCAGTCCCCAGTCCAAAGTCCCGACGCCGTGAGTCCGCGTGTTAGCATCCGCGGATGCGACACACCGCGGTCCTCATCATTTCGCTCTCTGCTGCGGCGGCGGCGATCGGCGCCGCGCCCGCCGCTCCAACCGCGCGGCCGCTCGCCGTTGACGGCCTGCGCGAGCCGGTCGACATGCTCCGCGATCGCTGGGGCATCAATCACATTTACGCCAACAACGAGGACGACCTGTTCTTCGCGCAGGGCTACGCCGCGGCGCGCGATCGGCTGTTCCAGTTCGAGATCTGGCGTCGCCAGGCGACCGGCACCGTCGCGGAGATTCTCGGACGCAAGGAGCTGAAGCGCGACATCGGCACGCGGCTGCACCGCTTCCGCGGCGATCTGAAGGCGGAGTTGAACTGGTACCACCCGCACGGCGAGGCGATCGTCACGAGCTACGTGCGCGGCGTGAACGCCTACATCGCCGAGGCGCTGAAAAAGCCGGAGGCGCTGCCGGTGGAGTTCTCGGTCCTCGGCATCAAGCCGGCGCCGTGGACGCCCGACGTCGTCATCTCCCGCCACAACGGGCTGCTCGCGAACATCGGCGAAGAGGTGAACCTCGCGCAGGCGGTGCGCCTGCTCGGCGCGGACGCCGTGAAGGATCTCGAGTACTTCCACGGCGATCCGAACATCACGCCCGACCCGGCGATCGATCTGTCGCTCGTCAACGCGTCGATCCTCGAGCTGTACAACGCGTTCCGCCGGCCGATCGCGTTCGGCGGCGCCGCGCCCGAGCCGCCGTCCGCGCTCGAGCTGAGCGAGCGGCGGGAGGACATCGGCAGCAACAACTGGGTCGTGAGTGGGCGGCTGACGCAGAGCGGCTACCCGATGATGATGAACGACCCGCACCGCACGCAGAGCGCGCCGTCGCTGCGCTACTGGGTGCACCTGGTCGCGCCCGGCTGGAACGTGATCGGCGGCGGCGAGCCGGTGCTGCCGGGCGTCTCGATCGGCCACAACGAGTACGGCGCGTGGGGGCTGACGATCTTCGGATCGGACAGCGAGGATCTCTACGTCTACGACACGAATCCGGCGAACCCGAATCAGTACCGCTATCGCGGCGCGTGGGAGGACATGCGCGTCGTGAAGGACACGATTCCGGTGAAAGGCGAGTCGCCGGCGGCCGTCGAGTTGAAATTCACGCGGCACGGCCCGGTGCTGTCGGAGGATCCGGCGCATCACAAGGCATACGCGCTGCGCGCCGCGTGGATGGAGCCGGGCGCCGCGCCGTATCTGGCGAGCCTGCGGATGGACCAGGCGAAGACGTGGGAGGAGTTCGTCCAGGCGTGCACCTACAGCCGCATTCCGTCGGAGAACATGGTGTGGGCGGATCGCGCCGGCCACATCGGCTACCAGGCGGTTGCCATCACGCCGCTGCGGCCGAACTGGTCCGGCCTCGTGCCGGTGCCCGGCGACGGCCGCTACGAGTGGAACGGCTACCTGCCGATCAACGCGCTGCCGCACGTGTCGGATCCGCCGAAGGGATACGTCGCGACGGCGAACAACTATTTGTTCCCGCCCGATTTCCCGTACAGGGAAGCGCTGCACTACACGGGCACCGATCCGTACCGCGCGTCGCGCATCAGCGAGGTGCTCGGCTCGGGCCGCCTCCATACGGTCGCCGACATGGTGCGGCTGCAGAACGACAACGTGTCGCTGCCGGCGCGGAGCCTCGTACCGCTGCTGCGGGGCGCGGCCGTGAGCGGCGACGCGCTGAAGGCGCGCGACCTGCTCCTCGCGTGGGACGTCAACGTCGACGCCGACTCGATCGCCGCCGGGATCTACGAGATGTGGCAGCGGCGGCTGACGGCGAACGTCAGGAATCTGCTCGTGCCGAAGGAGGCGCAGGCCTTCATCGGCCAGCCGAGCATGAAGCGCGTGATCGACTGGCTGCACGCGCCAGACGGCCGCTTCGGCGCCGATCCGGCGAAAGGCCGCGACGAGCTCCTCGCGCGCAGCCTCACCGAAGCGGTGGCGGAGCTCGCGAAGAAGCTCGGGCCCGAGATCGCGGCCTGGACGTGGGGACAGGACAACTATCACCACGCGCTCATCCGCCATCCGCTGGCTGACGCCGCGCCGGCCGACGTGCGCGCGCGATTGAACGTCGGCCCCGTCCCGCGCGGCGGCGACAGCTACACGGTGAGCGCGACGGGCAACGCCGACAACCAGACTTCCGGCGGCTCGCTGAAGATCATCGCGGACACGGAGAACTGGGACAATTCGCTCGGCCTCAACAATCCCGGGCAGTCCGGCGATCCGGCGAACCCGCACTACCGCGACCTGTTCGAGATCTGGTCGCGCGGGCGGTACTTCCCGATCTTCTACACGCGCGCGAAGATCGAATCGGTCACCGAAGAGCGCACGGCGATGACGCCCGCGCCGCATCCCGCGACGGCGGCGCGGTAGGCTGGGCAGGCCGGGCAGGCCGGGCGGGCCTGGTGGGTCGGGTGGTTCAGGTGGGTCTGGTGGGTTCGTGTAGGGCGACCCTTTCAGGGTCGCCGCGGCGAGGCTGAAAACGTCGCCCTACACGTGGCAAGTGGCGCTTCCGCATCGCGCCGACGCCTATCCGCCCTCGTCGGCCGACGGCCCGTAGATCGCCGGCACGGGGACGTCGTTGAGCCGCAGGTAGAGGCTCAACTGGCCGCGGTGGTGAATCACGTGGTGCAGCACGAAGCTGCGAAACGCGGCGGCGCGCGGGACCGAGAACACCTGGTGGCCGCCGCGCAGCAGCGTCCAGGGCGATTGGTACTCGCCGTCGGTCTTGTCCATCGCGGCGCGCGTCTCGCGGCACACCGCGTCGAACGTGCTCAGGATGTCGGCGCGCGAGGCCTTCTCCGCCGCCGGCGGCGGCGCGCCGACCAGATCGAAGGACGCGTCGTTCAGGATGCGTCCGCCCCACGACGGGATCGTGCTCAGATGCGTGGCGAGGCCGCCGAGCGTCATCGATCGCGGATGCGGCCTCCATCCGAGCCGGTCGTCCGGCAGCCGCTCGAGCAGCCGCCGCGTCGTCCCCATCTCGTGATCGAAGTCGGCGAGGAGCCCGTCTTTGATCGTCATCCGAATAGTCTAGAACGAGGAGAACGCAAAGCCGGGAAAGGCCGCGAAGCCGGCCAAGGCGCCTCTGCGCTTCGCGATCTTTGCCTTCTTGGCGTTCTTGTATGTGTCTCGCTGAGCGCGTGTCGTCGCGCGGAGGCGCCGCCGCCGCCGCTTGCCGCGCAGACGTCGGGGACGCTGCAGATCTTCGGGCTGTCGGCGCCGGTGCGCGTCGTGCGCGACCGCGCCGGCATTCCGCACATCTACGCGCAGAGCCGCGACGATCTGTTCTTCGCGCAGGGGTTCGTGCAGGCGCAGGACCGTCTGTTCCAGATGGATCTGTGGCGGCGCTCGGCGCAGGGGCGCCTGGCGGAAGTGCTGGGTCCGAACTTCGCCGAGCGCGACGCGATGACACGGCGGCTGCAGGCGCGCGTCGATCCCGCCGACGACCGGGCGCGCGCCGATCCCGACGCGCGCGCGATTGCGCAAGCCTTCGTGCGCGGGATCAACACGTGGGTCGCCCGCGCACGGGCGGCGCCGCCGGAGGCGTTCGCGCTCGCCGGCTGGAAACCGGACCTGTGGTCGCCCGACGATCTGCTGAACCGCACCGACGCGTTCGTAGCGAGCAGCGACGCGGTGGAGGAGATCTTCCGCGGGCGACTTGTCGATGCGGTCGGCCTCCGCGCCGCGCGATCGCTCGCGCCCGACGATCGCGTCGGCGACGTGCCGCCCGGTCTCGATCCGGCGACGCTCAGCCCTGTCGTCGCCGATGCCATCCGCAGCGTCGGCGCGCCGCCGTTCTTCCTCGGGCTCGCGAAGCCGGTGCGCGATGCGCCTGCCGGTCCGCTCAATCGCGATGTGCCGCTCGATGCGCGAGACGCGGCGATACCGTCGCGCCGATATCTCGTGCACCTCTCGGCGCCGGGGCTGAACGTGATTGGCGCAACGGCGCCGTGGCTGCCCGGCGTGGCCGCGGGGCACAACGCGCGCGTCGCGTGGGACGTGGAGCCGGCGACGGCCGACACAGAGGACGTCTACGTCGAGAAGCTGAACCCCGCGAACGCGCACCAGGTGGACGACAACGGCCGCTGGTCCGACACGACGATCGTGAAGGACGCGCTCATCATCCGCGGACGCGCGGCGCCGTTTCCCTTCGATCGCGAGTACACGCGGCACGGCGTCGTCGTCGCGGTGGATCGCGAGCGACACCTCGCGTTCGTCGTCCGGTGGAGCGGGGCGGAAGCGGGCGCCGCCGCCGGCCTGTATGGGCTGGCGCTTCTCCGCGCGGCCTCGTCGGGCGACGTCC
>QHWK01000816.1 GCA_003223775.1 Acidobacteriota bacterium | reverse complement strand
CCTGGGGCGAACACCGGAATGAGCAGCGTCGATCCGACGCCGAGCTCCTTGTTGTCCAGATTGCCGGCGTGCTTCCCCGGCGGATTGCTGCTGACGCGTCCGAGCTCCGGCGCCGGCGCGACGCCCATGCTGCCGAAGAACGGCTTCAGCGGAATGACGATGCCGGGCGCGAATTCCGCCGTCATCGCCTTCGCGTCGATCGGGATGATCCGCTGGCCGACCGAGCGATCGCAGTTCTCGGGCAGGAACCCCGCGCAGCCGTTGTAGCCGTAGTCGAGCGGAAAATCGATCGAGAGAATCTTCACCTCGAGCGCGTCGCCCGGCTGCGCCCCTTCGACGTACACCGGTCCGGTGAGGATGTGTCCGCCCGGCCCGCGGCGATCGCCCGTAACCTCGGCGACGATCGCTTTGAGCGAGCTCTGGATCTTCGCGTCGGCGACGCCCGCGCGCTGTAACCCTGCCGGCGAGTTCGTCAGCAGCGTGTCGACGTCGATGATGTCGCCCGAGGCGATGCGCAGCGCCGGCTTCGCGTCGGCCCAGTAGTAGCCGTACGCAACCGTGGACGGCGTCGCTTCGAGGCGATGCGTCTTCGGCGACTGCGCGCGGACCGTGAACGTCGCAAGCGCGAGTGCGGCGAGCGCGATGGCAGCGTGTCTTCTCATGGCGTGGACACGCTATCACAACGCGTTTTCCGTGTACTCCGTGAAGTCGGTTACGGGTCAGCGGCGGACGTACAGCTGCAAGCCTCTACGTTTTCTTCGGCTCGAAGCGCATCGCGACGCCGTTCATGCAGTAGCGCTCGCCGGTCGGCGGCGGACCGTCGGGAAACAGGTGCCCGAGGTGGCCGCCGCAGCTCGCGCAGTGCACCTCGATGCGCGTCATGCCGTAGCTGCGATCGGTGGTCGTCGCGATCGCGCCTTCGATCGGACGGTAGAAGCTCGGCCATCCGGTGCCGCTCTCGTACTTCGTGTCGGACGCGAACAGCGGCTGCCCGCAGCCGGCGCATGTAAAGGTGCCGCCGCGCTTCTCCTGGAGCAGCGGGCTGCTGCCGCGATGCTCCGTGCCGTGCTCGCGCAGCACATGAAACTCGTCGGGCGTGAGCGTCGCTTTCCAGTCGGTCTCCGTCTTCTGGGCCATGGCGGTGTACTGTAGCATTCCGCCATGCTGCTCGCTCTCGCATTGTGCCTCGAGCTCGCCGCCGCGCAGACGCCGGCGAAGGCCGCGCCGCCGCCTGATCTCGATGCGTGGGTCGCGCGCGCGATGCGCACGTTCGATGTCCCCGGCGTGGCGCTCGCGATTGTCAAAGACGATGCCGTCGTGGTCGCGAAAGGCTACGGCGTCCGCAAGCTCGGCGATCCGGCGCCGGTGGACGCGCGCACGCTCTTCGGAATCGCGTCGAACACGAAGGTCTTCACCGCGACCGCGTTGGGGCTGCTCGTCGAGGACAAGAAGATAGAGTGGGACGCGCCGGTCGTGCGGTACCTGCCGGCGTTCGCGATGTGGGATCCGTACGTCACGCGCGAGCTGACGGTCCGCGACCTGCTCGTCCACCGCAGCGGCCTCGGGCTCGGGGCGGGCGATCTGCTCTGGTGGCCGCCGTCGACGTACAACCGCAAGGAGATCCTGCATCGTCTGCGGTTCATTCCGCCGGCGACGAGCTTCATCGTCGCGCATTCTGAAGAGGGTCGGCATGACCGGCAGCGACGTCCGGCATTCGGCCGCGTCCGGCGGCGGCAACGTCGCCGCGCCGCATGCGCCGATCGACGGCAGGGTGCGTCCGATCGCGCCGTTCGACAGCGACAACACGAATCCGGCCGGCGGCATCAACGCGTCGGCGGAGGACATGGCGAAGTGGCTGCGCGTGCTCGTGTCCGGCGGCCGGCTCGCCGACGGCACGCGCCTCCTCTCCGCGGAGACGGCTCGCCAGCTGACGACCATCGTCACGCCGCTGCCGATCTCGGAGCCGCCCGCGGAGCTGGCGCCGCTCGCGATGCATTTCCACGGCTACGCGCTCGGCCTCGACGTACGCGATTACCGCGGCCATCAGACGGTGACGCACACGGGCGGGCTGCCGGGCTACGTGTCGCGCGTCATCTTCGTGCCGGACGCGAGCGTCGGCGTCGCCGTGCTGACGAATCAGGAATCGGGCGCCGCGTTCGACTCGATCGCGTTCCACGTTCTCGATCACTATCTCGACGCGCCCTCCTTCGACTGGATCGACGGCTACACGAAGCTGCGCGCGCGGGCCGAGGCGCGCGCGAACGACGAGCAGCGGCGCGCCGCGGCGCACACGCCCTCTTCCAAGCCGTCGCTGCCGCTCGCCGCGTACGCGGGGACGTACCGCGACGCCTGGTACGGCGACATCGCGATCGTCCAGGAGGCGGGCAAGCTCGTGATGAAGTTCTCGCACACGCCGGCGCTCACGGGCGAGCTGCAGCATTACGATCACGACACGTTCATCGCGCGCTGGCGCGACCGCGAGCTGCGCGCCGACGCCTACGTCACGTTCGCGCTCACGCCCGATGCGGCGGTCGATCAGGCGAAGATGCGCGCGGTATCGCCGGAGACCGACTTCAGCTTCGACTTCCAGGATCTCCTGCTGACGCCGGTGCGCGCCAGGACGCCGCAGCCATGAACCTGCTGCTGCTGTCGATGCCGGACGCGTTCGAGCACATGCCGCCTGTCGCGATCCGCATGCCGAACGGCGCGCTCGCGTCGCTCGCCGGCAACGTCGATCCGCACCATCGCGTCGCGATTGCCGATCTCATCCTCGTCCAGTCGGCCGTTCGATCGACGGTCGAGCGCCTGCTGCGCGACGTCGCGCCGGATGTCGTCGGGCTGTCGGTGATGACCTTTCAGCGCGCGACGGCGCTCGGCCTCGCGCAGCTGGTTCGCCGTGTGCGGCCCGACGCGCGCATCGTCGTCGGCGGCTACGATCCGAGCCTCGCGCCGCACGCGTACGAGTGCTGTCCGGCCGTCGATTTCATCGTGCGCGGCGAGGGCGAGCAGACGCTGTGCGAGCTCGTGCGCGCGCTCGAGGGCGGCGCGCCGCTCGGCGGCATCGACGGCCTGTCCTACCGCATGCCGTCGGGGTTCGCGCGCAACGCCGATCGGCCGCTGCTCGGCCGCGCCGTGGACGTCGTCGAGACCTCGCGCGGCTGCACGTTCGACTGCAGCTTCTGCTCGATCATCGAGATGCGCGGACGCAACTTTCACCCGTATTCGATCGAGCGCGTCCTCGCCGACATCGCCGACGCGCGCAGGCACGGCGCCGAAGCGATCTTCCTCGTGGACGACAACATCACGCTCGACGCGCCGCGATTCGAGCGCCTCTGCCACGCGATCGTCGACGCAGGCTTCGACGATCTCGACTACGTCGTGCAGGCGATGACGGCGCCGATCGCGCAGCACGGCGCGCGGCTGGCGCCGCTCATGCGCCGCGCCGGCTTCCGCTACGTCTTCCTCGGCATCGAGAACGTCGTCGACGAGGATCTCGGGTTCCTGCGCGCGCGCGCCAAGAACCGGCGGCGCGGCGCGCAGGGCGGCGGCAACGCGAGCCTCGACGCGATCCGCCACCTGCACGCGAACGGCATGTTCGTCGTGGGCGGCCTGATCGTCGGCAACCCGGACGATACGCGCGAGTCGATCGAGACGAACCTCGCGTTCGCGCAGCAGTACGTCGACTGGCCGTATATCCAGCATCCGACGCCGTATCCGGGCACGCCGATGACGAAGGAATTCGAGGCGCGCGGCCTGATCGTCGACGAGGACGTGTCGCACTACGACGGCACGACGGCGGTCGTGCGCACGGAGCATCTCAGCACCGACGACATCGAGTTCCTGCGGTGGCGCGCCGATCGCTGGATGAAGGTGCGGCACATGCCGGCGGCGCTCGCGCACAGTCCGTGGTTCGTCCTGCGCCACGCGCCGCGGATGCTCGCGCACACCTTCGCGGGCACGACGCTCAAGTCCTTGCTCGGCCTCGACGACGAGCGCGCCGTGTTCGAGCGCTATCGCGCGCACCGCCGGCGCGAGCGCGACGTCTACCGACTGCCGCTCGCCGACGACGCGCGCCCGGCCGCCGTGCCGGCGTCGGTCTGAGCCGAGAGCACCGGCATGTAGTCGCCAATCAGTTCCCGCGTCCACCAGACGCCGCGGCGATGATCGGCGCGCGGCGCGAAGTGATAGCGGTAGACAACGGCGCGGATGTAGCGCGGCGGACGATCGGGGAATGGATTCCGCGCAAGCAGGCGCAGAACGTCGGGCGATCCTGCGAGGAGCTGGCGGCAGAAGCGCTCGAACCACGGCGCCGTCGAGGGATCGCCGAGCGCTGCAAACCACATCTGCCAGTCGAGCCGCGGCTGGTAGGGCGCGACCCACGGCGGCCGCCTTCGCACGTCGCCCGCCTTGTAGGCGAACTCGTACGGCGTCCACGCCGCGCCGTCGTTCGATCCTTCGACGATGATTTCCGGCCGCGTCGTCGTCATGACGGCGA
>QHWK01000548.1 GCA_003223775.1 Acidobacteriota bacterium | reverse complement strand
ATCCGCGCACGATGAACAAGCTCACGTGGGCGGCATCGCAAAACGTGCGGCTCGAGGGGTTCGTCGAGTGGGATAAATTCGACGTCGAAGGACGCGGCGCGAGCGCAACACGACCGACGACTGAAACGACGGCGCTCGAGCCGTCCCCCGAGGTGAACTGGAACGTCAACCTCACGTGGACGATCAACTCGAAGACGATGCTGAACGTCCGCAACGGCGGCTATTGGGGCTATTTCCCCGTCGAGCCGACGCCGCCGCAGACGCGCAGTGGACCGTTTCCGCATTTCGACGCGGAGACCGGTCTTTATTCGGTCAACGTGCCGTACTTCGGCCGGTTCGATCGTGTCCGCAACGTGACCGCCGCCACCGTGACGCGCTATGCCGATCACTTCGTCGGCAAGAGCCACGAGTTCAAGTTCGGCGCCGAGTTCGAGCACTCGAAAATCCGCAACGAGTCGGGCTATCCCGGCGGCCGCTACTACTACGACTACGGCGGCGACCCGTACCTGGTGTTCCTGTGGGACGGGTATGTGACCGACGCGAAAGCGAACCGGTCCTCCGTTTACGCGCAGGACACGTGGACGGTCAACGACCGGTTGACCATCAATCCAGGGTTGCGCCTCGACATCAATCGCGGCTCCGTGCCGACCGGCACCGTTCTCAGCAACAGCGGCCTGGCGCCGCGCGTTGGCCTCGCGTTCGACGTGACCGGCGACCACCGCACAGTGTTTCGCGCGCACTACGGCCGGTACTTCGACGCGCTCTTCGGCGGCCAGTTCGAGTTCATGGACCTGACACACCAGAATCCGCACATCACCGCCGAGGTCCTCGGGCCGAACAGATTCAACGAAATCGACCGACGCAATGCGTTGACCAATCTCGCCATCGATCCGAACATCAAGCAATCGCACGTCGATCAGTTCATCGCCGGCCTGGAGCGCGAGATCATTCCGAACTTCTCCGCGACGGCGCAGGTGATCCGGCGCAGCTTCAGAGACTTCATGGGATTCATCGACACCGGCACGGTGTACGCGCCGGTGCAGAAGCAGGATCCCGGGAAGGACGGACGATTAGGCACGGCCGACGACGGCGCGTTCCTCACCGTTTTCAACAACACGAACCCCGGCCAACGGTTGCTGTTGTTCACCAACCCCAGCGGCGCGTCCAGGGACTACACCGCGTTCCAGTTGATCGGCACCAAGAGATACTCGAAGAATTGGCAGGCGTCGTTGTCCTACACCTGGTCTCGCACTGAAGGGACCGTCAACAACATCGGCGGCACGAATGCCGCCGGGACGGCGAGCAACTTCCAGAGCCTCGGGCAAACCGGCGAGTATGCCGATCCGAATCATCTGATCAACGCCGACGGCCCGTCGACGTTCGACTACACGCACCAGGTGAAGCTGGATGGGACGTATCGCGTGCCGCTCTTTGGCGGCTTCAACATCAGCGGCGTGTACCGGTACACGACCGGCATGGCGTATGGCCGTACGGCGACGATTCGCGGCCTCAACCAGGGAAGCGAGACGGTGCGCGTCGAACCGCGCGGCACGTATCGCACCAACCCGATCAACAACATCGACTTCCGCGCGGAGAAGACGTTCCCGATCGGCGCCTCGTCGCGGCAGGTCGGCGTCTACCTGGACCTGTTCAATCTGAACAACCAGGGCGTGGCCGACGGCGGAAGCCGCACGGCGGTCATCGAATCATCGGGCTCGACGTTCCAGAACCCGAACCGCTGGATCAGCCCACGCCTCGCGCGCCTCGGCTTCCGAGTCATGTTCTGACGATCGCAAGGCAGGAACGCAGAAAGGCAGGAAGGCAGGAATTCAAGGCGGGACGGCAGGAAGGCGGAAATGACCAAGGCCGGAATGGCGAAGGGTTGAAACGCCTCCCGCCCTTCCGCCTTCGCCTTTCCGCCTTCCGCCCTTCTGCCTTCGTCATTCCCGCCTTGCTGCCTTCCATCCTTGAAATCCTGCCTTCCTGCCTTTCTGCCGTCCTGCCTTACCAATAGAATTATCCCGTGGCCGATCGTCCTGCGCGTCCGCCCCGAGCGGAGACGCGTGAAATCGTCGAGCTCAAGCAACTGAAGGCGGCGCAGCCGGAGCTGGCCTCCGCCGTGGACATGCAGATCGCGCTCGTCGACATGCAGCGCCGCGTGCAGTCGCGCGTGCCGCTGCCGTGGATCCAGGTGGATCCCGACTGGCAGCAGGCACAGCGTGCCGCCGGGCGGCCGCTCGTGCGCTTCAAGGACATCCCGCTCGAGTGGAGCGATTTTCGTCTCACGTTCCGCCAGACCGCGGACATCCTCCAGCGCTTCGACGCGCTCGAGCGCGCCGACTACGACCGCATCGTCGCGCTCGGGCGCGACGGCAACGCGCTCGAGCCGACCGTCGCGACCTGGTACGACGCGACGTCGGGCGTCGAAGCGGGCAGCGATCCGCGCAGCCGCGCACCGTCGGACGCGCCGGCGAGCCTCGACCAGGTACTCGTGCTCGCGCTGCGGCCGTTCCTCGCGCGCTGCGCGGAGGCGCTCGCGCAGACAGTGGATCTCGGCACCTGGCGCCACGGACACTGCCCCGTGTGCGGCTGGGAGCCCGACTTCGCCGTGATCACGCCGAGCGCCGATCGACGGCTCTTCTGCGGCCGCTGCGTCGCGCAGTGGAGCTTCCCGTCGCTCACCTGTCCCTTCTGCTCGAACAGGGATCGATCGCTCATCACGTCGTTCGCCACGCGCGACGGCCGCTACCGCGTCGCGGCGTGCGACGTCTGCCGGCGGTATATCAAGGCGTACGACGCGCGCAAGGCGCAGCGTCCGGTGATGGTGGCGGTGGATACGATCGCGACGCTGCCGCTCGATGCCGCGGCGATGCAGAGGGGCTACGTCGGATAGGTCTCGTGGGTCGGGTAGGTCAGGTTACCAGACCCACCTGACCTGCCCGGCCTACTGCTGCTGCTGCTGCTGTTGCTGCTGCTGCGTCGTGGGCTTCGCGGCGAAGAGCGTGGACGCCTTCGACGACACCCAGTTGAACAGGTTGCGCGATTCCATGAAGCGGCCCGCGTTGGAGCGCGCGCCGAAGACGACGACCGCGACGTCCTGGCTGCTCTGCGGCAGACGGAGCACGGTCGCGAGGCAATAGCCCGCCTTCGTGATGAAGCCGGTCTTGCCGGCGCGCACGTCGACGTTCCCCTCGCGCAGCAGGTGGTTCGTGCTGTGGAACGTGATCGGACGCTTGCCGCCGCTGTAGACCGTGTACTCCGGCGTGCGCATGATCGACGAGATGCGCTCGTCCTGCGCCGCGTGCGTGATCAGCCGCGCGATGTCGTACGCCGACGACACGTTCTCCGACAGCAGGCCCGACGGATCCGCGTAGTGCGTGTTCTCGAGGCCGAGCTCCTCCGCCTTCTCGTTCATGCGGCGGATGAAGCCGTCGCTGCCGAGCGGCGACGTGCGCGCGAGCGCGCGCGCGGCGGCGTTGTCGGACGCGATGAGCAGCAGGTGCAGCAGGTCGTCGGAGGTCACCTTGTCGTTCCCGCGCAGGTGCGTGGTCGACGCCTGGAAGACGTCGCTGCGCTGGATGGTGACCGGCTGCGAGAGATCGGGATTGGTCTCGAGGAACACCGTCGCGGTCATCACCTTCGTGATGCTCGCGATCGAGCGCTGCGTCTGCGAGTTCTCTTCCCAGAGGACCTGATTCGTTTCAGGGTCGTAGATGATCGCGGCGGCGGCGCGCACGTCGGGGACCAGATCGCCGCTCGCGTCCACCTTGTAGCGCGGCAGCGCGGTGTCGGCCATCTCGCGCGCCATCGCGACGGCGCGCGCGCGCGCGAGCTTGAGCTTGCGCGACTGCGAGCGCTCGGCGGAGTACGCCGTCGCGCGCGGTGCCGTGCGCGCGCTGGTGACGTGCGACGTCGCCTTGTGCGCGCGCGCTTTGGTCGCCGCATCGGCGGGCGTCTGCCCGACGCTGATGAGCGCCGCGAGCGCAAGTGGGCCGATCCAGAAAAATGCTTTTCTGCTCACCTAGGAACCCCGAACGCAAATAGTGGTAAGGCGACGGACGGTAGTGTAGCAGGTAATTCATAGGACGCAAGGGAATTACCGCTCCGCACGAGCCGAAAGGCCTTACGGCTGAGCCCCACGTCTGAGCCCAGACCAACTCTTGTGCCAAAATGCGCCGCCGCGCGACGCCCGTTGTTCTTGTTATCGGACGCGGAACGCGGCGCATGAGAGGTCATGGCGATGACGCCGCGCGAACAAGTTGAATACAGCGAATTGCGTGCAACGATTCGCGAGCGCGGGACCGCCCGCGTCTGGGTCTTCGTGGTCGGGATGGCGGCCTGGGGCGCCCTGGCCACCGCTACCTCGGCGCTGGCGGCGACGCCCGTGGCCACGCTCCTCCCGCTCCTGGTCGTCGCCTCGGCGTTCGAGGCGGTGTTCGCGCTTCATGTCGGCGTCGAGCGGATCGGCCGCTACCTGCAGGCGTTCTACGAGACCGAAGGAAGCGGCCCGCGGTGGGAGCACGCCGCGATGGGGTTCGGCCGTCCGCGGGGCGCCGTCGGCCCGGGTGCGCTCTTCTTCACGCCGTTTCTCCTCGCCGCGCTCGTCAATCTGATTCCGGCGCTCGTGGTCGAACCAACGCGTGCGGAGTTGATTTTCATCGTCGGCGCCCACGCGCTGTTCGTGCTGCGTCTCCTCGCGGCGCGCCAGGGCGCGCGGCAGCAGCGCACGATCGATCTCGCGAGATTTCAGGAGATCAAGAACGCACGGCAGCCCTGAAGGGCTGCGCTGCCGGCGGCTCTCTTACGCTGGCGAGTCAGCGTTGCAGCAATCGCGCGACGGCCTGCCGATCTTTCTCGTAGAAGGCTGGCGGCGCGGTGCGGAGGAACTGCTCGAGGTACGGACGCGCGGCCTCGAGATCGCCCTGCCGCGCGAGCGCGGTGCCGACGTTGTAGAGGGCGTCGAAGTTGCGCGGATCGAACACGACGGCGCGCGTCCATGCGTCGACGGCGCCGCGTGTGTCGCCCGCCTTCAACGCAGCGTTGCCGAGGCCTGCGTACGCGCGCGACGACTTCGGGTCTGCCTGCAGCGCGCGCTGGAACAGACGGCGCGCGCCGGCGACGTCGCCCGACTCGAGCGCCAGCAGGCCGAGATTCTCGAGCGGCACGCTGCTCGCAGGACTTATCGCCAGCACGCGCTCGAAGATCGCGCGCGCGCGATCGCGCCGCCCCGACTGCGCGTACGCAATCCCGAGCGCGTTCAGCGCGTCGAGATCGGCGGTCGCGCCGTTTGCCACCGATTCGAGGAGCCGGATGCCTTCTGGCATGCGTCCGGCTTCGGTCAGATACTCGCCGAGCTGCCCCACAGCGCGGGGATCCGTCACGCCGGCCTTGACGGCACGCTGCAGGACATCGATCGCGGCTGCGATATTGCCTCGCTGCCGCTCGATGAACGCCAGGTGCAAGTACGCGATCGCCATGTCGGGACGCCGCGCAATCACGCGCTGATAGATCTGCACGGCATCGGCCGCGCGGCCGGCGCCGAACGCATCGACCGCATCGTGGACGTATCGATCGAGATCGACGAGCGTCTTCGGATCGTCGGCGCCGGTGTAGCGCGCCTTCGGTGCGGCGTTGCCGGAGACATAGCCGAGCGCGCGCAGGCGCGCCGCCGCGTCGGCGTCCTCGGCGCGGCGCTGGCCGGGCGGCGCCGCGTCGAAGCCGCGCAGCGCCGCGGCGAGCGTG
Organism: Acidobacteriota bacterium; assembly: GCA_003223775.1. Classification (GTDB taxonomy): domain Bacteria; phylum Acidobacteriota; class Vicinamibacteria; order Vicinamibacterales; family CAVVIG01; genus QHWK01. The sequence continues at coordinate 11,039 of QHWK01000548.1, read as the reverse complement.
CGATCGCGCTCCGGCGATCGGCCGGCGAGATTCGATCGCTCGCCGGGATCGGCGGCCAGGTCGTAGCGCTCCGCAATCGGCAGATCGATGTACTTCTCGCGGCCGGCGACGATGCCGGTGAGCGGCGCCCAGCCGCGATTGAGCGTCGCCGACATCGCCTCGAAATACGACGGCGCGTCGGCCGCCGCGCGCTCGGCCGCCGTCAACAACGATCGTCCGGGAATATCTGTCGGCGCCGGCTGGCCGATCGCCTCGAGAATCGTCGGCAGAATATCGACGTGCCGCGCCGCGCTTCGCGCGACCTTTGCGCTTCGCGAGACCTCTGCGCTTCGCGAGACCTCTGCGCTTCGCGGCCTCTGCTCCCTTTGCGGTCTCATCTCCGCGATGATCAGCGGGATCCTCAGCGTCGATTCGTACGCGAACAGGCCGTGCGACTGCTCACCGTGATCGCCGAGCGCCTCGCCGTGATCACCGGTGACGACGACGAGCGTGGGCCGCGCCGCGGCGCGCAGATCGTCGAGCAGCGGCGCGAGCGCCGCATCGACGGCGGCGACTTCGCCGAAGTACGGCCGGGACGCGTACTGCGCGGCGAACGGCGGCGGCGGCCGGTACGGCGCGTGCGGATCGAAGACGTGGACCCAGACGAACCATGGCAGGCCGGGCAGGCCGGGCAGGCCGGGCAGGTCGGGCAGGATCCTTTGCGACCTTTGCGACCCGCCTGACCCGCCCGGCCCGCCTGACCTGCCTGGCCCGCCTGACCCGCCTGACCCGCCCGGCCCGCCTGACCTGCCTGACCCGCCCGGCCCGCCTGACCCGCCCGGCCCGCCTGACCCGCCCGGCCCGCCTGACCTGCCTGGCCCGCCAGACCCGCCCGGCCCACGTTCGGCGATCCACGATCGAGCGAGCCGAACGACCGCCGACGCCGGACGCTCCGGCATCACGAACTCGTCGGGCGCGCGTGTGTCGCCGAAGCGATCGTCGTAGGCATCGAATCCCTGATTCAGCCCGAAGCGCGAGTGCAGCGGGAACGCGCCGACGAACGCCGCCGTCCCGTAGCCCGCCTGCTTCAACAGCGTTGCGATCGTGCGCGCGCCGGGCGCGAGGCGGTAGCCGCTGTTGTCGCGAACGCCGTGCTGGAACGGATAGGCGCCCGTCAGAATCGACGCGTGCGACGCCAGCGTCGTCACCGCGTGCGCGTGCGCGAAGTCGAAGCGGATCCCTTCGGCGGCAAGGCGATCGAGCGCCGGCGTCGCCGCCGGCCCGCCGTAGCAGCCGAGCGCATCGGCGCGAAGGGTGTCAATGGTGATGAGAAGGACGTTCTGGTTCGGGATCGCGTGGAGATCGACCGACGACGCGCCGCCGCACGACAGTGCGACGGCGGCGAGCGCAACGCAGAGCGCCGTCATGGCTAAGGGCTGATGGCTGATGGCATATGGACGATGGCTCATGGACGCCATGCCATTAGCCATTAGCCATTAGCCATCAGCCATCAGCCATCAGCCATGACGCGTTTCACTTCTGCGCCAGCGACACCGCGAGCAGGATCGCGTACTGCGTCCCCTGCCACGCGTCGGTCGTGTCGAACGACTCGGTGAGCGCGTGCGCGTCGTGTCCGCGCCCGCCGCCCCCGACCGTAATCGCCGGCACGTGCAGGCTCATCGGCATATTCGAGTCGGTCGATCCTTCGCCGAGGTTCGCGTTGAAGCCGAGCACCGTCGCGACGGCGAGCCCGTCCTTCACGATCGGCGAATTCTCCGGCGTCGACCCCGCGGGCCGATCGCCCACGAGCTCTTTCTTGACCGTGATGACGCCGGGCTTGCCCCACCGCGCGTTCTCTTCCGCGACGGCGGCGTCGATCGCCTTCTGGATGTTCGCGTCCACGGCCGCGAGCGACGCGGGATCGGACGAGCGCATGTCGAGCTCCATCCAGCCGTCGAACGGAATCGAGTTCACCGACGTGCCGCCGCCGATCCGCCCGACGTTGAAGGTCGTCTTCGGCTGCTTCGGCACCTGGATCTCCTGGATCTTCGCGATCGCGCGTCCCATCGCGCCCATCGGGTTGGCCATACCGAACGCGCCGAAGCTGTGCCCGCCGGGACCGCTGAACGTGACACGGTAGCGATGGCTGCCGACGGCGACGTTCGTCACGTGGATCCCGGTGCCGTCGATCGAGACGAACCGATCGATCTGATCCTTCAGCGTCGAGTTGAACAGCTCCTTCACGCCGCGCAGATCGCCGAGCCCTTCCTCGCCGACGTTGGCAACGAAGGTGATCGTGCCGGGCGTCTGCACCTTGGCCTTCTTCATCTCGCGAACGGCGGCGACGATCACCGCGAGCCCGCGGCAGTCGTCCCCGATGCCGGGGCCGTGGAGCACGGCGCTCTCTCGCTTCACCTTCACGTTCGTGCCTTCGGGAAACACCGTGTCGAGATGCGCGGCCATCACGACGCGCGGCCGCGCCGACGCGCCGGCGTAGTCGCCGAGCACGTTGCCGGCTTTGTCGACGCGGACGTTCTGCAGCCCGAGCTGCTGGAAGACGCGCTGCAGCTCCCGGCCGCGGACCTCTTCCTTGAACGACGGCGCGGGGATCTCGCAGAAGCGGATCTGATCCTCGATCGTCTGCGCCTCGCTCGCCTTTGCGCCGTCGATTGCCGCCCTCACGGCCGCGTCCTTGACGAGATCGGCCGGGCTCGCCGCGCCTTGCGCGAACACGCCGCTCGACACCGCCGCCGCCGTCGTCACCGCCAGCCCGAACACCGCACGCGTCACCGATCGCAGCACGGAAACCTCCAAGTCGAATGCCGTAGAAAGCAGAAATGGTAACGCAGGCAGGCGCGGACATGCACAATCCAAATACCCGAATTGGCCTGCGCGCAGCTGCACGCACGGCAATTTTTGGTTGCCACATTCATAAATATTCGCCGTATTCTGTCGGGCACGTCTCAATATGCAACAAGCAGGAGGTTAGCTGTGACACGTACGATCCTTCGTGCGCTTGCGGCGCTGGCGATCGTTGCGACGTTCGGCCTCGCGCCGGCGGCGGCGCAAACGGGCCAGACGTTCGGCGAGCTGGTCGGCAAGGTTACTGACGACCAAGGCGGCGTGCTGCCCGGCGTGACGGTGACGCTCTCGGGTCCCGCGGCGATGGGCAATCCGACCGCGGTCAGCAACGAGCGAGGCATCTACCGCTTTCCTGGCGTGAACACCGGGACATATACGTTGAAGTTCGATCTCGCCGGCTTCTCACCGCTGCTCCACGAACGGATTGTGGTGCCCGTGCGTCAGACAGTAACTGTTGACGCCGTGATGAAGCTCGCGTCACTTCAGGAAACGGTGACCGTGAGCGGTGCGTCTCCAACGGTGGACGTCGAAAACGCCAAGCTCGGCGCGCGCCTGGATCACGACGTCCTGACGGCGGTGCCGACGTCGCGGACGATCTTCGGATCGACGACGGTGCTGCCCGGCATGACGATGGGGCGGCAGGATCCCGGCGGGCTGAACGCGGCGACGTCGACCGGCATCATTGCGCACGGCGCCAGCAACTACAACCTGAACTACTACGGCGTGACGGCCGACACGCCGCAGAATTACGGGAAGATGTACTACATGGACTTCGGATCGGCGGAAGAGATTTCCGTCGATACCGCGGCGATGGGCGCGGAAGTGGGCGGCGGCGGCGGCGCGAACATCAACATCATTCCGAAGTCTGGCGGCAACCAGCTCAAAGGCGAAGCCAAAGACCGGCTCTGGTGGTTCGGATCGTTCCGCGACTACAACACCCACGAGAACGTCGCCGGATTCGGCACGCTCAATCCCGACGGTTCGCGCACGACGAAAGATTTCCTGTCGAACCTGCGCAACTACACCGCGAGCGGAAAGTATCAGGTCAACAAGAACAACCAGCTGTCTGCGTTCTGGACGTTCAACCGCAAGCAGCAGCCGAACCGCGCCGGCAGCGTCACACAGCCGGATCCGATCACCACGCAGAACCAGACGTCGCCGAAGAACTTGATCAACGGCAACTGGACGTCGGTGATGGGCCCGAATACGTTTCTGGAAGTTTCGTCGACGTACTTCCACATGCACTTCCCCACCGCGTATTCGGACGCGTTCTTCGCGCTGCCGGCCAACCAGCAGACGCCCTCGATGTTCAACCTCTCGACCGGCGTGTGGTTCAACGGACCGGACCCGGGCGGCCAGCACGACCGCAACGCGTATCGTGATCAGACCAACATCGGGCTCACGAGGTATCAGGACGACCTGCTCGGCGCGACGCATCAGCTGAAGGTCGGGTTCGAGAACTGGATTGGATGGGGCACCGAAACCTACAACGTCTTTGGCGACACCGTCCTCGAGTTCAGGAACGACAGGGAAGGCGTGCCGCAGCCGGCGCAGATCGTCGTCTTCAACACGCCGCTCGCACAGAAGACGCACATGCGGAACTTCGCCGCCTTCGCGCAGGACCGCTTGACGTATCCGCGAGTCACGCTGAACGTGGGCGTCCGCTGGTCGTTCTACGACGGCTACCTGCCGGAGCAGACCGGCGGTGGCGGCGCCTGGGCCAGCCTGTTCCCGTTGACCACCTTTCCGAAGCTCGAAGGCGGCTACAGCTGGAATACTTTCGCGCCGCGCCTGAGCGCGGTCTACAAGGCGACCGAAGACGGCAAGAACGTTCTCAAGGCGAGCTACAGCCGCTACTACGAAGTGATGTACACGAGCGAGTTCGCGGACGTGATCAACCCGAACACCGTCAATACCGTGTCGGCGTCGACCGGCGCCGGCGGGCTTGCGACGTTTCCCTGGTCCGGGGATCTCAACGGCAACGGCCGCGTCGACGACAACGAATACAATCACACGGCCTCGAGCCGGTTCAGTCCAAGCGCCAACTCGATCGATCCGAAGTTGAAGGATCCGCGGAACGACGAAATCATGTTCGCGTATCAGCGGGAGCTCGCGAGCAACTGGTCGCTGAACGTCGACTGGATCCAGCGCTGGTTCAACGACCTGACGTTCAACGAGGAGGTCGGCATTCCGGCGAACGCGTACACGCCGGTGACGCTCACCGATTCGGGCCCCGACAATCTCGCGAGCACCGCCGACGATCGGCCGATCACGCTCTACAGCGTGCTGCCCCAATATCGCGGTCAGAACGTCAGCTTCCATACCAATTTCCCCGGCACGCAGCGCTACAGGGGGTTCGAGCTGTCGGTCGCCAAGAGAATGTCGAATCGCTGGCAGCTGATGACCTCGTACGTCTGGTCGCGGCTCGACGGCGATCTGCTCGCGACAACCGGAACGCTGGCGGGCGATCCGAACAACCCCAACCAGGTGATTCCGACGCAGGCCACCGGCAGGGGCACCAACGATCAGCCGCACGCGTTCAAGGTGCTCGGCAGCTATCAGGCGCCGTACGGGATCACGCTCGGCGCGAATTACCAGGCGATCAGCGGGCTGCCGTTCGACAGAACGTTCCGTGCGCCGGGATGCTCGGCCGCCCTGACGACCAACTGCCTCAACCAGGGAGCCACGACGGTTCGAGCGGACGTGCGCGGGACGAACCGCGCCGATTTCCTGAACCTGATGTCGCTGCGCGCCGACAAGAGTTTCCGGTTGGGAGGAACGCGCCGCGCCTCGGTCATCGCGGAGCTCCACAACGTGCTGAATTCGAGCGCCGGCCAGGCGAACTTCGGTACGCTCACGCAGGCCTATGCGAGCCAGGCGGCGTTCGACACCGCGCGAGTGGGGGGTGCGTCCTATTTCAGCCGCGTGCAGGAGATCGTCGCGCCGCGCGTGCTGAAACTCGGCGTGAAGTTCGACTTCTAAACCGCCAACGGCGGCAGACGCGGGCCGGCGTTCGGGGCAACCCGGGCGCCGGCTTTTTTTGTCGAGCGTCTGGCGCACGTGGCGGAGGGCGGCGGGCGCGCAGCCGTCGCCGTCGCCGAGACGCTCGCCTCGGTCGGGATCTCGCGGCGAGCGCCGCGTTCGATCTGCTGTCGCTCTACGCCGGCGGGTCGCGCGAGCGCGAGCGCTACTCGGCTGGGGCCGTCCTCCAGACCGACGATCGCACCCCGCTCGAGTATTCGGCGCCTCGTGGAATCGACGGCCGGACGGCGTCGGACAATGCGGCCGCGATCCGGCGGCTCGGGGGCGCGTTGCCAGCGGCCGTCCGCGGCTTCGTCGATCGGGTGTCGGACGCCGACTGGACGTCGCGAGGGCGGATGGAGCTGCGGGCGGACGCCCACACGCTCGCTTTCGAGGCATTCCGGTGCGCGGTCGCGGAACGCCGACGCGGGCGACGCGGCGCGGCTCGGTCCGCTGCCAGAATCGTTAGCGGCGCGCTTTCCCGGCCGTCCGGACGCGGAATACTACCGGGCGTCGGCGCTGTTCCTGGCTGGACGAACCGAGGACTCGCTCGCCGCGGCGCGGCACGTCGTCGACGGCCATCCGGGTCACGTGCGCGCGCAGAATCTGGTCGGGGCGGCGTGCGCGACGCTGGGCCGGCGCGACTGCGCCCGCTCGGCGTTCGAGGCGTCGCTACGCGCGAACGCCGCGACGCCTCGACCTACGTCAACGTCGGCCAGTTCTCGCTCCAGGTCAGAAATCCGCGGGATGCCGCGGATTACTTCGCCGAGGCGCTGACATCGAGCCGAACCTGCCGTCGGCTCGCGCCGGCCTCGCGCAGGCGCGCGCCGCGCTCGACGCGAATCCACGCTGACGTTTTTCCGTCCAAAGATCCGTAGCGCCCCCGCCCCGAACGAGATCCAGGATCGGATCCAGGATCAGATCCTGGATCCGATCCTGGATCTGATCCTGGTAACACGTTGGTAATCAGGCGCGGGATTCCGCGGGATTCGTCCCGGCAATTCGATCTCTGTGCGGTCGTAGTCGCGATCGACGTTGATGTCGATAAGAGAGTTGAGCGCGGCGCGATCGCAGTGCGACGCATCGCGATTCTGCGGCACGTATATTGCTCGGCTACTTGTCGGAGGACGCGATGAGTCTCGTTCGGCTTCTGGGGTTCACCACGTTGGGATGCGGGTGCGTCGTGGGACGGTATCGCGAAGTCGCCACGAACCGCGAGATCACCTACGTGGAAGAAAAGGGAAAAACCTGCAGCAGCCACGGCCATCGCCGCAATCACACGATCGCCGCCGAGCGTCCCGCGTCGTCCTCGCCGCTCGGATTCACGCTCGCCAGCAAGGCCTCCTGACGTTCGGCGCGTGTGCAAATCGGTCCAGAGGCTGTCGCAAGACGGTACAGCTAGCCCCGATCCCCTCTAACGTACGCGTACGTCCGTACCGAAAAGAGAGGCGTGCCAGTCCTGCTGAAGCCTCACATGGTCCGCGACACCGCCGCGACCCGCAGCCGCTTCTACCTCGCTGACTGCCTCGACGTCTTCGCGCAGCTCGATGCCCACAGCGTCGACGTGATCGTGACGTCGCCGCCCTACAATCTCGGCATCGGCTACAACCGCTACCAGGACACGCTGCCGCGCGCCGACTACCTGGAGTGGACCAACGCCTGGATCGGCGCCGCCGCGCGCGTGCTGCGCCCGGACGGCTCGCTCTTCCTCAACGTCGGCGCCAAGCCGAGTGATCCGTGGACGGCGTTCGACGTCGTGCAGGCGGCGCGGCCGCATCTGCGGCTGCAGAACATCATCCATTGGATCAAGTCGATCGCCATCGAGCGGGACTCGGCCGGCGCCGCCGCCGCGCTGACGCGCGATCTCGCGGTCGGCCACTACAAGCCGATCAACAGCGATCGGTTCCTGAACGACTGCCACGAGTTCGTCTTTCACCTGACGCCGGGCGGCGGCACGCGCCTCGATCGCCTCGCGCTGGGCGTGCCCTATCAGGACCAGTCGAACGTCGCGCGGTGGACGAAGGCCGCCGACGGCCTGCGCTGCCGCGGCAATACGTGGTTCATCCCCTACGAGACGATCCAGCGCCGCGACCGCGACCGGCCGCACCCGGCGACGTTCCCGGCGAAGCTACCCGAGCAGTGCCTGCGGCTGCACGGCGCGTCGCGCATCCGCCGCGCAATGGATCCGTTCACCGGCCTCGGCAGCACGGCCGTCGCGTGCGTGCGCCTCGGCATCCCGGAGTTCATCGGGTGCGATATCGACGAGACGTACCTCGACGCGGCCGCCGAGCGCGTGAAAGAAGCGTTGAAGCCGAAGATGGCGAAGGCTTGGCCGACGGGTTCGTCGATGGCAAATCGTCATGGCTGATAGGCTGATGGCTGATGCCTGCGCCATCCAGCCATCAACCATAGCCATCAGCCATCAGCCATTAGCCATGACGCATTACTTCTTGCTCGTCGAGGTCGGTTTCGGCGGCGGCTTGAGGACGTATTCCTTGCGGAACCACGCGGAGGCGCTCTTCCGCGTCACCTTCACTTCCACCTGACGCCGGCGCCTGGTCGGATCCGGATTCTTCGAGTAGTAGCCGAGCACGTAGTAGTCGCTCGTCTCCGCGTCGATCCTCTTCAGCGCCTTGCTGAAGTCGTTCTGGTTGACGACGGCGAGGCCGCCGGTCTCCTCGGCGATCACCCGCAGGCTGTCCTGCGACTTGCGCACGTACTCGTTCCACTGCTGCGGATCGACCTGCTCGTCGATGTCGCCCATCCCCACCAGGCCGCGCGGATCGATCGTGTACATCGTCACGTTCGCGCGGTTCGCCTGGCGCGTGAGCTCGCCGAGCTCGCGCGCGAGATCCGCGTCGGCGAACGTCTCGCTCTGCTTCTGCTGGTTGACGAACGGATCGCTCTGCTGCGAGTTCGTTCCGTCGCTGTTCTGCGACGCCATCTGATTCTGCGAGCGCGAGAACTCGTTCTGCGCGAACGGCGAGTTGGGATCCATCAACCCGAGCCGCGCGTCCTGGAACGGGTTGAAGTCGTAGCCGTCGCTCACGTAGATGAGCGCCTTGCGGCGGTTGTGCACCGACTCCAGGTTGTTCAGCAGATCGTTGACGGTCGAGAACGCGACGTGCGCGCGGTAGCGCACCTCGCTCGGCCCCTCGGCGCCCGACGGCCCGTTGATGATGTCGGTCGGCTTCAGCTCGTTGCCCGCGATCTTCTTGATCGCTTCCTCGAGCCGCGTCTTGTCGTACGTCATGTCGACGGCGATCGACGACGGCCCGCTCGAGACGATGCCGAACATGTCGCCGTCGTGCACGAGCTCCTTCGAGATCCGCTTGAACAGATCGCGCACACGCCCCGTGTTGTGGAACTGCAGGTGCAGATCGTCGACGAAGAACAGGAAGATGCGGCCCGACACGTCGTTGCGCGGACGCGTCGGCGGCAGGATGATGCCTTCCGGCGGCGGCGGCGGCGGCGCCGCGAGCACGTTCGTGACGCGCCCGCCGGTGACGACCGTCATCGACGTGATGTCCTGCTTCACGCCGTCCTCGAAGATCTCGAACTCGTCTTTCTTCAGGTCGGGAATGAAATTGCCTTTGTCGTCGCGGACGATCACGTCGTTGGTGACGAGATCGACCTGAACCTTGAAGGTCGGTCTCGCCTGCGGCGCCGCGGCGGGCGCAGGCGCGGGCTGCGGCGTCTGCGTTTGCGCGGACAGCCCAGCCGCAAGGGCCACCACAAGTCCAGTGGGCCAGAAACCGTTCATTTTCAGGGTCATAGGCCTCGGATTATACATCGCGCAAGGCGCGTCGGGCGGTCCGTGTTACGACGAAAGTAGCCGCGACAGTGGCCGCCAGGCCAGCCAGCAGCACCGCGTAGTAGGACGCATCTTTCGGGGCCTCGGCCTGCCCCGCGAGCGCGAGCGCTTCGCCGCCAACGGCCCCGCCGTACGCGGCCACGAGCTCGCCCGGAATCGATCCCACCCCGGCCAGCATGAAGTCCCAGACCGAGATCGTCGTCAGGCCCAGCGCGTAGTTGAGGACGTTGAAGGGCATCACGGGCGACAGCCGAAGCAGCAAGACGATGCGCCATCCGTGCGAGGCGACGGCGCGATCCACCGCGATGAAACGCGGCATCGCCGCGAGCCGGCGCTCGACGAGCACGCGCGCGCCGTACCGGCCGAGCAGAAACGCGCACGTGGATCCGATCGTCCCGGCGACGAACGAGTACACCGCGCCGGGGAAAATCCCGAAGAGCGCGCCGGCCGCCACGGCGAGCACTGTCGCCGGGACCAGCGCCATCACGCCGAGCGCGAAGATGCCGATGAACGCAACCGCGGCGGCGGATCCGTACGCGTGGACGTCGCTAATCGCGGCGAGCAGACGCGGCGCGACGAGCCGCCCCATCCCCCACGCGGCGAGCGCGATGGCGGCGGCGATCGCCGCGGCCCGCACGACGCGAGACGGCTGCGGACCGATGCCGTTACTCTCCCGGCGGTTCGTCGGCGACGTCCTCGCGAGCCGGTGGTTCGCCGTGCGTCGACGCGGACGCGCCGCCTTCGTGCGGCGCCGATTCGGCCGCCGGCGCAGGAGCGCCCATCGCCGGCTGCGGTCCGCGGCCGCCTTTGCGCCGGCGGCGGCGCTTGCGCGCACGCTCGATTCGAGACGGCGCGGCCGTCGTCGCGGCTGCACTCTCGACGACGGTGGGAATCGATTCGGCCTCTGCCGGCGCCTCGCTCTCGCTCTCCTCGGCGGCGGCTTCGTCGGGCGCGGCATGATCGTCGTCGCGCGGAACGCCGTGCGCGGACTGGCGCGCGGCCCGCTCGGCGCGGCGGCGTTCGCGCCACGGTTCGACCTCGGCCGACGGAATGGGCGTCTCGAGAATCTTGCGCCAGTCGAACGTGACGTTGGGATTCTGCGCTTCGAGCGCGCGCCGGACGTCGTCGTCGAACGGCTCGCGGCCGATCTTCACGTTGGGCGGCGTGCGGAACCAGTAAAGGACACGCGGCCGCGACTTCCCGCGCCGGTTCGTCGTCGGCTCGACGAGGTAAAAGTGTTCGTACCCCCGCTTGTCGCGGGAAAAACGGAAAAAAGCCATGGCGGTTCGCGCCGGCGATCAGCGTTTACGCTTCGCGGGTTTTGCCTTCTTTCCTGTCTTTACCGTCTTTGCGGTTTTAACCG
>QHWK01000825.1 GCA_003223775.1 Acidobacteriota bacterium | reverse complement strand
CTCTTGCCGAACGACAGCGCCTTGTTGCCGCCGCTCTGCATCTGCCGCATGAAGAAGACCCAGAACGCGATGATGAGGATGAACGGTCCCCAGGAATAGAGAATGGTCGCCCACGGGCTGACGGTCGGCTCTTTCGCCGTGACGACGACGCCGCGCTCGATCAGCTTGTTGACGAGCCCGTCGTACTGCGTGGGCACGTAGGTCTGGAAGTGGTCGTTCGACTTGTTGTAGCCGCTGATGTCGTTGCCGGTGATCGTGACGCGCGACACGCTCCCCGACTCGACCCATTGCATGAACTCGGTGAAGCTCGCCGTGCGCTCGTGCGTCTGGAATTTCGTCGAGAAATTCCAGATGAGGACGCCGAGCACGACCAGCGCCATCCAGAACAACAGACTCTTCAGGGTCGAGTTCAAGCAGGGCCTCCCACAGCCTTAAATGTCAAGAGTAGCACGGCTTGCGAGGCGTCGGTCACGCGAAACGCCTCGTCAATTCCGTGGCCGACGACCCACACGATCCGGTCGTGTCCGTCGACGACAAGCGGCACGGCGTCGCGCTCGCGGCGTGCGACTTTCCGGTCCACGAAATAGTCCTGGAGCTTCTTCCGGCCGCCCAGACCCGCAGGGCGGAAACGGTCGCCAGGACGCCGATTTCGTACGGCCAAACTTCCCTGCACCAGGTCGCGGCGCACCAGCGCGGCATGCCGTCCGTCCGGACCGCTGCACATGGTTGCAAGTGGATCTGAAGGGTCTGCGCAGAGCGCGGCCGTGATGATGGAGCCGGCATCCGGCAGCGCGACGTCTCCAGGGATAGACAGCGGATATCGAAAAAGGTTCGGCGGCGTGGCCACCGGACGCCCCACGGCATCAGCGCGTCTTCCAGTTAAGACGAGCGATCCGCCGATGCGTTCCACGGAATGGCCGGGCACATCGATCGACCCGCGGCGGGTGTCCGACATCATGAGACGGCGCGCGGTCTCGACATGGCCGAACGCGATCGGTCGCGGCGCCGCGAGGTCGCTCATCAGGCGCCACAAAACGGCGCGCTGCAGCGTAACGGGGGCCGCCGCGAGCTCAGCCACGTCGATGCGGCACACCGGTTCCGGTCCCGCGGCCGGACCGCGCGTCGCGACTCGGGCGGCGAGCGCCGCCGCCTCGTCGTCCATCCATTTCCACGCGTCGCGTGCGAGCTCCGCTTCATCGGCGAGGATATCGACGATCCCCAGGTTGAATCGCGCGGCGAGGAGCGGCAGCAGCTCGAGACGCACCCGATTGCGCGGGATCTCGACGTCGGCGTTCGTCTCGTCGTCGGCGAACGCGACACGGCGATCGACGAGCCACTCGCGCAGCGCGTCGCGCCGGCACGCGAGCAGCGGCCGCACGATCGATCCGTTCCGCGGATGCATCGACGCGAGACCGCGCGGCCCCGCGCCGCGGAGCAGACGCAGCAGAAACGTCTCGGCTTGATCGTCGCGCGTGTGGCCGAGCGCAATGAGATCGGCGCCGCCGTCCCGTCGCGCGCGCATGAAGTGTTCGTGGCGCGCCGCACGCGCGGCGTCTTCAATCGATCGCCGCTCGCGCTTCGCGCGCGCCGCGACGTCGGCGCGGTCGACGAGGAACGGCACGCCGAACGCCGCCGCCAGTTCCGCCACGACGCGCTCGTCGGCGTCGGCCGACGCGCGGAGCTGATGGTTGAAATGAACAAGCCCCGCCAGCTGCAGCGCACCCGCCGCCGCAAGGTCGCGCAGAATATGCGCGAGCGCCATCGAGTCGGACCCGCCCGAGACAGCCGCGAGCACGCGGCTCCCGGGCGGGATCAGATCGTGCTGACGAACAAACCGTTGGACGCAGGCGAGCACATCCATGGTCAACGGACGATCCGCCTTCGCTGACGCTTCGGCGAGACAGCCCTTCGCTAGGCCTGCCTGGCCGAAGCTCCGCGAAGCGGAGCGAAGGCTGGTGCCGGAGGACGGACTCGAACCGTCGACCCCGCGCTTATGAGACGCGTGCTCTCACCATCTGAGCTACTCCGGCCGAACCTCTGGAACGACCGATCTTACGATATCTGCGCACGGAGGACACGGAGACGGCGGACTACACGGAAAATGCAGATGGTGATCACGAGCTCGCGCGGCCCCGAAGATGCTTGCGATGCCGTGCATTCCGTGAACCGTTCTTCGGCTCCGGGCATTCGGCGATGAGAATCTTCGGCGAGCACGACGCGGCGACGGTCGAGCAGCTGCAGCGCTGCGCCGCCGCAGTCGCGCAGGCTGCCGTCGCCGAGCGCAGCGCCGGACGCGGCGGGATGCATGTGAATGATGTCCGTACCGATCGCGACGTGCACGGTCACGGGAATCTTCAGCCGCGCCGCGGCGGCCAGAATGCTGTGCCGCGCGAACTGCGGCTCCTTGGCCGCAAAGAACCCTGTCACGGCCTGACCGATGCCGAGACCCGCAGCGACGCCGTCATTGATCGCGGTATTCAGCA
>QHWK01000824.1 GCA_003223775.1 Acidobacteriota bacterium | reverse complement strand
CGCCGTGAAGCCGAACGAGTGGAAGAACGGCAGCACGCCGAGCATCACGTCGTCCGGCTGCAGGCGGAAGACGCGGTTCGCCGCGTCGATGTTCGACACGATGTTGGCGTGCGTGAGCATGACGCCCTTCGGGACGCCGGTGCTGCCGCTGGAGAAGATGATCGTCGCGAGCGCGTCGGGCGAGGTCGGCGCGAGGAACAGACGCTCGATCGCGGGGGCGGGCAGGAGGCGCGCCGCGGCCAGCATCGCCGCGCGCGCGGGCGCGCGCGTCCGCGCGAGGACGTCCTCGAGAAAGATCATCCCGCGCAGCGTTTCGATGCCCGCTTTTTTCACGAACGCGCGCGAGGTGAGGATCGTCTCGATGCCGCAGCGCTCGATCGCGGCCGCCATCGCGTCGTGGCCGGCGGTGAAGTTCAGGTTGACCGGCACGGCGCCGGCGAACGTCGCCGCGATGTTCGCGAGCGCGCCGCCGACCGACGCGGGCAGCAGCAGCCCGATGGGCGCCCGTGCGGGCACGAGCCGACCAATCGCGCGCGACAGCAGCAGCGCCGCGACGAGCGTGCGGCCGAACGTCAGCTCACGGCCGGTGGAGTCGGCGATGCAGAGCGCCGGCCAGCGCCGCTTGGCCTGCCGCACGAATCGCGACCCGAGCGTCTCCGCCATACGGCGGAGATTCTACCAATGCGTATTCCAGCCGGCGCGCTGCAGGTTCTGGAGATAGACGCTCGCGTCGGCGACCGCTTCGCCGCGCGCGCGGCAGCGGCCCGCGAACACACGTGTGGTCTTTGCGCACGCGCCACACGCGGATCGTCTCTTTCACTGCCGCCCGAAGAGGCTGCCCGGCGTGGCGGCCGGCACCCCGGCGGTCGCCCCCGCGACGGACGTCTGCCCGACGGCCGGTACAGCGGTCGGAGCACCGATCGATCCGGCGGACGCGGTGGCGCTCGCCGGCGCCGGCGATTGGCCCGCGGGTCCGGCTTCCTGCAGCGCGTCGAAGTCGACGAGCGAGAGGTCGTAGGCGAGCACCGCGCCCAGCTCGTTGTTCTTGGTCTGCGCCAGATCGCGCTGCGCCTGGATGACGAGGAAGCTCGTCGACATGCCGACCTCGTAGCGCTTCCGCTCCGCGTCGAGCCGCTGCTCGGCGAGCTCGCGCGCCGCGCGCGTGGTCTCGATCCGCTTCGCGTTCATCTCGATCTTCCACGCCGCGTCGCGCACCTGCTGAATCGCGCGCGCCTGGGCGCTCTTCAGCCGCTCGTCCGACTGCGATCGTTCGAGCTTCGCGCGCGCGAGGTTCGCCTGCTCGCTGCTCTCGCCAATCGGATACGACACGCTGACGCCCACCGACCACGTCGGGAAATCGCGCGAGAAGAGCTCCGACAGCACCGTGCCGACCGGGGTGATCTGGCCGGGGCCGACAATGGTGCCGGGGAAGCCGCCCGCGCGGAGCACCTGCGTGCCGCCGAGCCCGTTGGCCGCGTAGCTGGCGTTCAGCCGGACGTCGGGCAGCCGCTGGTTGTCGGCGTACTTGACGCCGATCTGCGCGTTCTCGATGTCCTTTCGCGCGCGCTGCAGATCCGCGCGCTCGGCGAGCGCGCGCGTCACGGCGGCGTCGACGTCCACGGCCGCGGTCCCGACCGGCGGCGAATCAATCGCCTCGATCTGCACGTTCCAGTTCTCGCGCTTCGTCGGATCGAAGATGAGGACGCGCAGCCGGTCCTCGGCCTGCTTGACCAGCTCCTGCGCGAGGTCGAGCGCCGACCGGCGCGCATCGACCGTGGCCCGTGCCGACACCAGGTTCCAGTACGCGCTTTTCACGCTGGCCGTGGTGTGGACGAGGCTCTCGCGGAGCCGCGTATCGGCGATGTCGCGATTCGTCCGGCTGACGGCGAGCTGCTGCCGCGCGGGGTCGATGAAGAGATCGCGGATGAGCGGCTGCGAAACGTTCAGCGACAGTCCCGACTGCAGGACCGGGTTGTAGCTGTTGAGAAAGCTGTTGCTGCTGGTGTGCGCCATCGTCCAGCCGAGCGAGTACGACGTGCCGAACCGCGGCAGCCGCTGGCTCAGGCCCGCGTTGGTCGTCACGACGTCGGTTTTCGTCGCCGCCGGCACGAGAAAGCTGGACGGCGGCTGCAGCTGGTTGTTCGAGTTGAGCGCCGTGACGATCGTCGGCCGGAAAACGCCGGCCGCCGCCGCGACGCGCGTGTCGCTGATCTGCGGATCGAGCCGGTCGGCGCGCAGGTCGACGTTGTCGTCGAGCGCCATCTTGACGGCGTCGTCGACGCTGAGCCGCAGCGTCGCGGGCGCGGTTTGCGCGGACGCCGCCGCGCCGA
Organism: Acidobacteriota bacterium; assembly: GCA_003223775.1. Taxonomy (GTDB): domain Bacteria; phylum Acidobacteriota; class Vicinamibacteria; order Vicinamibacterales; family CAVVIG01; genus QHWK01. Next base: position 128 of record QHWK01000824.1, on the reverse strand, counting down.
GCGCGACGGCAGCGAGAGTGAGAACAAGTGTACGCATAGTCATGACCTCGGGCCGGCCTGGCGGGCGGGCCCCTCCGTTCAATCGTGCGGAATCTTTACGCCGCGCCGCGCGAGGGCGCCAGCGCCGC
>QHWK01000547.1 GCA_003223775.1 Acidobacteriota bacterium | reverse complement strand
GCGTGTAGGTGATGTGGCTGATCGCCGGATGAAGCGTCCGCCGACGCGAGATCTTCGAGAGGAGTACCGGAAGCGTCCGGCATCAGCCAGGCGGAAGCCGCACGGCGTATGAAGATATCGACGAATCGGCTGAACGAGGATACACGCCGCCGCCGAAGTACTAGATCGAGCTACTCACTCGCTTCAGGTCCGCGCAACTTGAGGAGCTGAGGCGCGGAACTCACCCGCGACCCGGAACTTCGCCCATTCTGCGATGCACTCCTTGCGATATTCGGTCTCCGCCCTCAAAAGCGGCTGCAGGCAGGCTTCGCCGTCCACGCCCGCGACCGAACAGCCTGATTCAACACATGGATCGTTCTGCGCCGCACATTCATCGGTGTATCGCTTCTCGATCGCGGCACATCGCCGGAGAAATGGTTCCCTGAATTCTGGCGCGAGCATCGCCGCCAATTCGTGTTTCGACATGTCTACGAGGCGATCCTCCATGGCGAGCCTCCTCTCCTCAATGTGCATGTGCCGAGATCGGCACGCCGTGGCCTTCGGTGTCGCCTGCAAACTGGTATTCGGTCAACACGCAGCCGAGCCCCATCTCCGTGTTCGGTCGCGTTCTGAGCGTGAATGCGTGAACGATCTTTCGGGAAACCGGAATGCAGTGAAACGATGCGATTTCCTCGTCCGGTCCCGTCGCCGGTTCGAAGAGGCGCACGGTCGTGCACGGCTCGCCGCGTGCCAGTTTCGCGTCGTCGTGGGTGAACAGCACCGGCCCCTGAACGATCGTCGATCCGATCAGCGTCGGTTCCGCCAGGTAGACGACGGCCCACTGGCGCGTCGCGCCCCGGCCGTGGTCAGAGGTCGCCACCGTACCGGCGACGAAAACGGCAACGAACACGCCGGTCGTCAAAAGGATGCGGGAACGCATATGACCTCCGTTCGAGACAACGCCTCAAGCCATCGGCGGTTCTGCACGCCGATACTGGCCGTCTGCTGTATGGATCAAGAAGCCCTCTTCTTCGAGCGCGTCGAGCATGTCGGTGGCGCGATCGGACGACACACCCAAGAGGCGTGCGGCCTGTCGCACGGCAAGGCACATACCGGGCAGCGCAACAAACTCGTGACGGATACGCACCGCGTCTGCATCGATGGGCAGCGAAATGGTCATCATGGGACCCTGCTTCTTCTTGAAAGGCGCGGGCCGCGTGCCGACAATCCGGCGGTTGCCCATGCTTTCCGTCCACTCTCGCAACCGGCGTGCCGCGGACCGGCGCGAAGATCAGATGGCAGCTTGCGCCGACGGCAACTCGACGGTCACCGTCGTGCCGCCGCCTGGCGGACACGCGACGGCGATCCGCCCGCCGTGCGCCTCGATGATGCGCTTCGCGGTTGGCAGCCCAAGGCCCGTGCCGCGCGCTTTGGTCGTAAAGAAGGGCGTGAAGATCTTGTCGAGAACGTCGGGGCCGATGCCGGGACCAAACACAATGTTCAGCAGGTCCGCGTCCGCCATCACCAGGGGCATGTCTCCATCCACCTGCACGGCGACCGCTTTCAATGCGGGATCGCCGCCGAGCAGATCCGCCGTGGTCCGGACGAGATCGGCGAGGTCGACCGGCGCGAGCCTCGGCTGCGGCGGCCGCGCGAACAGGAGGAGATCCTTCATGAGTTCGTTGAGCGCGTCGATGCGGTTGACGATCTCCTTCGCGACCGCCGCGTCGCGGCTTTCCTTCGGCAGGCGTCCGCCGATCACCTGAATGGCGCCGCGGATGCCGGCGAGGGGATTCTTCACCTCGTGCGCGATGACGGCCGCCATCTCACCGAGCCGGGCGAGGGCCGTCTGCTCGCGGATCTGCTCCTCCATGCGAATCCGGGCGCTCAGGTCGTGCAGGATGCCGGTGAACTTGCGCTCGCCGTTCACGGCCATCTCACCGACCGACAGATGCACAGGGAACCTGGTCCCGTCGCGGTGCAGCCCTGTCACCTCTCGGCCGACGCCGATGATCCTCTTTTCGCCAGTCGTGAGGTAGCGCGACAAGTAGGCGTCGTGCTCCTGGCGGTACGGCGAGGGCATGAGCATGTTGACGTTCTGTCCGATCACCTCGGCTTCGCTGTAGCCGAACAGGCGCTCGGCGGCGGGATTGAACGCCTCGATTCGGCCTTTCGCATCGATGACGACGATGCCGTCGACCGCCGATTCGATGATCGATCGCCAGCGCGCTTCGCTCGAGCGCAGCCGATCTTCGAGGCGCACGCGCGCGCTGAGGTCGTGGATCCGGCGCTCTCCAGTGGAGAGATATCTTTCGATGTACGCGTCGTGCTCGCGCCGGTACGGCTCCGGCATGAGCATGCTGACGTTGCGGCCGAGGACTTCCCCCTCGCTGTAGCCGAAAAGTCGCTCGGCCGCCGGGTTGAAGGTCTCGATGCGCCCCTGCGCATCGATGAGGACGATGGCGTCAACGGCCGACTGGATGATCGATCGCCACGGCCCCTGAGCGGACGGCGTGTCGGGCTTCGACATGAGAGCGCCAGTATACAAACGACGGCCCGAGGACCGCGCAGATGCCGGCAATCACCGCGAGTGGGGGAAGGACGATGCTGCCTCCGCTTCGCGGGCCAGGCCGCATCGGTTGATGCGATCGCCCAGTGTCGACCGCTTGATCTGCAGGAGCTCGGCGGCCTTCGACTTGTTGCCGTTGCTCACCTTCAACGCCCAGAGAATGAGGTTCGACTCGAGCTCGCGCAGGCGGTCGTCGAGCGCGACTGGCGCCGCCGGCCCGGCCGGCAGCGGCGATATGAACGCCGAATCCGGGGGCTGCGATCCCGCGCGAAAGAGGATGCTCGCCGACATACAGCCGACGCGGACCGTGCCGCACGTGCACGTCTGCGCGATGCGCTCGCAGGCGTTCTCGAGCTCGCGGACGTTGCCCGGCCAGTTGTAGCGCATGAACGCTTGTCTGACGGCGTCGGACACCGCCGGCTCGTCTTCGCCGGTGCGCCGGAAATAGCGCTGGAGGAAATGCTCCATCAGCACCGGGATGTCCTCGCGCCGCTCGCGAAGCGGCGGCAACGCCACCGGCAGGACGTTCAGGCGGTAGTAGAGGTCTTCGCGGAACTTGCCTTCGACGACCATCTGCTTCAGATCGCGCTTGCTGCCGGCGATGATCCGCACGTTCACCGGCACCGTCCGCGTGCCGCCGAGGCGCTCGATCGTGCGGTTCTGCAGCACCCGCAGCAGCTTCACCTGCATCGACAGCGGCACATCGTCGATGTCGTCGAGGAAGATCGTGCCGCCGTCCGCGAGCTCGAATCGGCCCGGCCGATCCTTGATCGCGCCCGTGAACGCGCCGCGCTCGTGGCCGAAGAGCTCGGACTCGATCAGCGTCTCGGAGAAGAGCGCACAGCTCACGGCGACGAACGGATGATGCTTGCGTCGGCTCGATTGGTGAATCAGCGTCGCGGTCACTTCCTTGCCCGTGCCGCTTTCGCCGGTGACGAGGACGGTGCTCTCGCTGTTGCCGATGACGCGGAGAAACTCGAACACGGCGCGCATGCGCGCGCTTTTGCCGACGACCACCGAATCCATCGAGAGCGCGGCTGGCGTCATGACGTCCTCAGACGAGGTGAAGCGTGTCGAACTCCGGCATCTCCTCGCGGAGCGCCGTCTCGACGCCGAGATACAGCGTCATGTGCGCGCTCGGACAGCCGGCGCACATGCCGGTCAGCTTGACGTCGGCGGAATTGCCGGCCACGTCGATCAACTCGATGTCGCCGCCATCGGCCTGGAGGAACGGCCGGATGCGTTCGAGCACCGTTTCGACTTTTTCTCTGGTAATCATGCCCGTCCAAAAGGCAACGCACATGCCAGAAAGCCGGCGCCGAAAACCCGTGGTTCCTGCGGGTTTTCGCCAGACTTCAGGTTTTGAGGTGGGGATTATTTCGCGGCGCCGGGGAAAAGCCCCGAACGCCTATGTCGCCGCGGGCTTTTCTAATTTGAATTTCTCGATCCGATACCGGATCTGATCGCGGTTCAATCCGAGCAGCGTTGCGGCGCGCGTCTGGTTCCACGCGCTTCGCTCGAGCGCCTGCACGACGAGCGACCGCTCGAGCTCCTCGAGATCGATGCCGGTCGCCGGAAGGTCCACCGCTTCGGTGAGCCGTGAGCCGGCGGTGGATGCGACCGGGAAGTGCTCGGCGGTCAGCTCGTCGCCTTCGACCAGCAGCATCGCGCGTTCCACGGCGTTGCGCAGCTCGCGGATGTTCCCCGGCCAGCCGTACGTCTTCAGCCGTCGCATCGCGTCGCCGCTCACGCCGCGCACGCGCTTGCGGAACTCGCGGTTGTACGCGTCGACGAACGAGTGCACGAGCGCGGGAATGTCGTCCGGGCGCGTCCGCAGCGGCGGCATCTGGATCGGCAGCACGTTGAGACGGTAGTAGAGATCCTCGCGGAAGCGCCCCCGCTTCACTTCCTCTTCGAGCGTGCGGTTCGTGGCCGCGATCACCCGTACGTCGACGCGGATGTCGACGACGCCGCCGACGCGTTTGAACGTCTTCTCCTCGAGAAACCGCAGCAGCTTCGCCTGCAGCGGCGGCGCCATCTCGCCGATCTCGTCGAGGAAGACGGTGCCGCCGTCGGCCGACTCGAGGAGCCCGCGCTTCTGCTGCCGCGCGTCGGTGAACGCGCCGCGCTCGTGGCCGAACAGCTCGCTTTCGAGAATCGTGTCGGGCAGCGCCGAACAGGTGATGTTCATGAAGGGTCGCGAGGCACGGTCGCTCGCGTAGTGCAGCACCTTCGCCGCGAGGTCCTTGCCGGTGCCGCTCTCTCCCGTCAGCAGCACCGTGGACGCCGGACTCACCGCCACTTTCTGCAGCAGCGCCTTCAGGTCCTTCATCCCGCGGCTCTCGCCCACGATCCGATCGAGGCTGAAGGGCTGCGCCTGGGACGCCCGCAGCGCACGCACCTCGCGCCGCAGACGCGTCGTCTCGAGCGCTTTTTCGACGAGCAGCGCGATCTCGTCGAGGTTGAACGGCTTGTTCGCGTAGTGATAGGCGCCGTGCTTCATCGCCTCCACGGCCATGTCGACGCTCGAGTGCGCGGTCAGCAGGATGACGAGCGTGTCGGGATCGGCCTCCTTGATCTGTTTCAGCACGGTCAGGCCGTCGCCGTCCGGCAGCTTGTAGTCGAGCAGCACGAGGTCGACGCCCTCGGCGTGGCGCTCGCGCGCTTCGGCAGCGGTCGCCGCTTCGACGACGCGATAGCCTTCGGGCTTGAGCCGTTCGCTGAGCGACCAGCGAATCAGCGGCTCGTCGTCGACGACGAGAATCGTCGGGGTCAGCATTCGGAGTGTATTTTAGTGCGCTTCGCCGTCGGACTCGGGAGCCGATGCCTGCGCGACGAGATCGGCGATCGCATCCAGCTCGAATGGCTTGTTGACCACCCGGTACACGCCGAGCTCGAGGGCGCCATGGACGACGTCGGGACGGCCGAACGCCGTCATGAGAATCACCTGCGCGCGCGGCGACGACCGGCGAATCGAGGCGAGCAGCGACAGATCGTCGGAGTCGGGAAGCCGATAATCGAGCAGCACCACGTCGAAATCGTGGTTGGCGTCGACGGCCGAGCGGGCGCCTTCGGCATCGCCCGTCTCGACGACTTCGTACCCGCGATCGGCAAGCGTTTCCGACACCGACCATCTGATGAGCGGCTCGTCGTCGACCACGAGGACGCGCAGGGCCGCGGAGTTTTTCTCGTCGGACCGGGGAAAATCTCTCATTGCAAGTGGTTCCATGGCGATCTGGCGGCGGTTTCTTCAAGAACTGCGCCACGGCCGTGCCGATCGTTGACGAGTCACACCGCACGCCGCCTCAGGACGCGGAATTCGCTGACGGCGTCGAGCGTCCGCGGCGCGTCAAACGTGTTCGCGAGCTCCTCCCATTCGTCGTCGAGTCCCATGATCGCGTTGGCGGCCGATGCAATCTGATCGGGCCTGGCGCCCGGAAAGCGCCTCGCGAGCAACGCTTCCAGCTTCTGGCGATCGAACATACGCGCACTCCGGCCGAATCGCTACGCAACGCGGGTGCCACGAGTGGCGCGTCCTTTTGACGCGGCTTCTGCTCTACGCCTCTCTCGACGACATGCGCGGCGTGGCGAGCGCGGCGCGCTCGGCCAACCCGATCGACTACGAACGCGCGAATTACCTCGAGGTCTTGAGGAGCGCGCGGCGGACGGCGAGCGTCTCCGGCCACTAAGAGACGTGCGCGGCCTGTCGGATATCCGGCACCGCCCAGCCGGCAAGGCGGCATTCACCAGTTTTCCTGGCAATTTCCGTCGGCATGGCGCGTGCTCAAAAACGTTTGCGCGGAGGCCGCTGATGATCGTCCTGAAGAATGTCCTCGTCGCCACCGATTTCAGCCCGCCCTCGGAGGCAGCGCTCACCTACGCGCGCGCGCTCTCGCGGACCTTCGGCGCCTCGCTGCACGTGCTGCACGTCGCCGAGAACTTGTTTCTGCGCCCGACGCCGCTCGATCCGCACGCGATGGTCGCCACGAAGATCCGGGCGCTCAACGATTGCCTGACAGACTGCGACCGGGCCGTGCTCAGGGCGCGGCCGATCATCGAAGTGTCCGATTCGCCGGCCAACGTCATCGTGAACTACGCGAAACGAGAAGGCATTGATCTGATCGTGATGGGCACGCACGGCCGGAACGCCGTGTCGCAGCTGCTGGTGGGGAGCGTCGCCGAGCGCGTCGTGCGGCTCGCGCCCTGCCCGGTGCTGACGGTCCGGCGCCCCGAACATGAATTCGTGATTTCAGATTCTCCGATGCAGGGAGGCCACCATGATTCTCCTGAAGAACATTCTCGTCGCGACTGATTTCAGCGAAGCGTCCGATGCGGCGTTCGAGTACGGCCGCGAGCTCGCCCGCACTTTCGAGGCGCAGCTGCTCGTCGTCCACGTCACGGACAACATCATGACGCCCGTCTTCGGCGGCGACGGCTTCGTGTTCGCCGATCCGGATCTCCAGCACGACGTCGAGGCGGCCGCCGATCGCCGCATCGATGCGATGCTCTGCGACGAAGATCGCGCGCTGCTCGGCGCCCGACCGGTCGTCCTCACCTCGAACGCGCCCGCCTACGCCATCGTCGACTACGCGAGCGGTCACGACATCGATCTCATCGTGATGGGGACGCACGGCCGCGGCGGCGTCGCTCATCTCCTGATGGGCAGCGTGGCCGAGCGCGTAGTCCGCACGGCGCCCTGCCCGGTCCTGACGGTTCGGCGTCCCGAGCACGAGTTCGTGCTTCCCGATGCACTGGCCGTCGCCGCGAGGGCATAGCCATGCAGGTCACGAGCCCGCCGCCGCAGGAGATCGATCAAACTCCGTCGCGCATCATCCTGCGCGACGGTACGATTGCGGTCGTTCGCGTAACGGCTCGGGAAGACCTGCCGGCGCTGCGCCGCTTCTTCCACGAGCTGTCGCCCGAATCCCGTCGCCGCCGGTTCTTCAGCTTCGTGGATCCAACGGAAACGCTTCTCGAGTCGTTCTGCGATTCGACCGATCCGTCGCGCCAGACGACGCTCGTGGCGCTGCGCCAGCGCGACGGCGATCTGCGGCCGATCGCCGTCGGCTCGTATCTCGATCTGGGCGGCGGCGCCGCCGAGGCGGCGTTCGCCGTGGCCGACTCGTTGCACGGCAAGGGGCTCGGAACGCTCCTCCTCGAGCGGTTGGCGACGCTTGCGGCCGCCCACGGCTTCCGCCGCTTCGAAGCGATGGTGCTGCCTGAAAACTCGGCCATGCTCGAGGTGTTCCAGGAGTCGGGGTTCGAGATTCGATCGAAGACCGAACGCGGCTGCGTCACCGTGCTGCTGTCGCTGAATCCGACGTCGGAGTCGATCGCGGCCGCCGAGCGGAGGCACGCGCTTGCCACCGTCGCCTCGATGCGTCCGCTGATGACGCCGCGCACGGTCGCCGTCATCGGCGCGTCGCGCGACCCGGCCAGCATCGGCCACCGCGTGCTTCGCGCGATCGTGGACGCGAAGTTCGCCGGCGCCGTGTATCCGATCAACCCGCACGCCGCCGAGATTGCGGGTCTGACGTGCTATCCGTCGATCGGCGCCGCGGCATGGGGAGTCGACCTGGCCGTTGTCGCCGTGCCGCCCGACGCCGTCATCGACGTCGTCGACCAGTGCGCAGCGGCCGCCGTGAAATCTCTGATCGTGATCACGGCGGGCTTCGCCGAAGTCGGGTGCGACGGATATTCGCGGCAGCAGCGGCTCGTCGACAAGGTCCGCGGCTACGGCATGCGCATGGTGGGTCCGAACTGCATGGGCGTCTTGAACACCGCCGCCGACGTCCGTTTGAACGCGTCGTTCTCGCCGCTCTTCCCGCCGGCGGGGCGGGTGGCGTTCTCCTCGCAGAGCGGCGCGCTCGGCCTTGCCATCCTCGAGCTCGCGTCGGAACGCCGCGTGGGCCTGTCGTCGTTTGTGAGCGTCGGCAATAAGGCCGACGTTTCCAGCAACGATCTGCTGGAGTACTGGGAAGCCGACGATCAGACGTCCGTGATCCTGCTCTACCTCGAATCGTTCGGCAACCCACGGCGGTTCGCGCGGCTCGCGCGGCGGATCGGCCGCAGGAAGCCGATCATCGCCGTGAAGGCCGGGCGCACGCACGCGGGAACGCGCGCAGCCGGCAGCCATACTGCGGCGCTCGGAGCGGCCGACGTCGCCGTCGACGCGCTGTTCCATCAGGCTGGCGTGATCCGCGCCGACACGATGGACGACATGTTCGACATCGCGGCGTGCCTCGATTCACAGCCGCTGCCGCCCGGACGCCGCGTCGCGATCGTCACCAACGCGGGCGGCCCCGGCATCCTCGCCGTCGACGCATGCGAGGCGGCGTCGCTGTCGGTCGTCCCGTTCGCCGAGCATACGCGCAAAGCGCTGTCGTCCTTCCTCCCTCCGGAGGCGAGCGTCGCCAATCCGGTCGACATGGTGGCGTCGGCGACGCCCGAATCGTATCGCCGCGCGATCGAAGCGACGCTCATCGCCGATGACACCGATGCCCTGATCGTGATCTACACGCCGGTCGATCCGCGATCCGCCGATGCAACGCTGCAGGCGATCCGGGACGGCGTGGCGGCGGCGCGCGCCGGCGGCGCCACGAAAAAGCCCGTGCTCGCGTGCCTCATGGCCGGCCACGGACGGCCGCAGCCGCTCGAGCTCGACGGCGAGAGGATTCCGGCCTATGCCTATCCCGAGAACACCGCACGCGCGCTCTCGAAAGCTGCGGCGTATGCCGAGTGGCGCGCCCAACCGCCGGCGCTGCTCTGGAGCTTCGACGACATCCGCGTCGACGACGCACGCGCGGTCTGCACGCGTGCGATCTCGATGCGCGGAGACGGCTGGCTGACGGGCGACGAAGTCGCGGCGGTCCTCGGCGCATTCGGCGTCCCGGTCGCCGCAGGCATGCTGGCGCACTCGGCCGAAGACGCGGCGGCGGCCGCGCGCGTGCTGGGGTTCCCGGTCGTCGCGAAGCTGGCGTCGCGCCACGTGCAGCACAAGACCGACGTCGGCGCCGTCCGGTTGAATCTGTCGAGCGAATCGGCGGTGAGGCGCGCCTACGCCGACATCATGACCCGAGGGCGCGGCGTCGCGGCGGAGAGCGACATCGAGGGCGTCCTCGTCCAGTCGATGATCTCCGGCGGCGTCGAGACGATGATCGGCATCAGCGACGATCCGCTCTTCGGTCCGCTGATCGCGTTCGGCCTGGGCGGCATCTACGTCGAGATCCTCGGCGACGTCCGCTTTCGCGTGGGCCCGCTGACCGATCGCGACGCCGACGAGCTGCTGCACGAGATCAACGGGCTGCCGCTGCTCGAAGGCTATCGCGGCCATCCGCCAGCCGACCTCGACGCGCTGCGCGAGCTGCTGCTGCGGATCTCGCAGCTCGCAGTCGAAGTGCCAGAGATCATCGAGCTCGATCTGAA
>QHWK01000823.1 GCA_003223775.1 Acidobacteriota bacterium | reverse complement strand
CCGATCGCATCATGTCGATTGCCGGGCGGAACATGGTGCGCGGCACGGACATGGGCGTCTCGTATCTCGATTTCGAGGACTTCCGCCACGCGCAGAAAAGCTTCGCGGGCCTCGCGGCGTTCAACGGCACGACGATGAACGTCAGCGACGAAGGACGCGTTCCGGAGCGCTACCAGGGGCCGTACGTCTCGGCCAACACCTTCGGGCTCATCGGCCAACGGCCGTTGCTCGGCCGCGGTTTCCTGCCCGACGACGACAAGCCTGGCGCGCCGGCGGTGGCGATTCTCGGCAACAGCATCCGGAAGACGCGCTACGGCGGCGATCCGGCGATCCTCGGACGCACGATCCGGATCAACGACGTGCCGACGACCGTCGTCGGCGTGATGCCGGAAGGGATGAAGTTCCCGTTCGGCGCCGATCTCTGGATACCGCTCTCGCAGATGCCGAACCTGGCGACGCAGAAGCGCAGCCAGCATTTCGCGCTGCAGGTCTTCGGCCGCCTCGCCGACGGCGTCACGCCGCAGCGCGCGCAGGCGGAGCTGAGCGGAATCGCCGCGCGGCTCGCGCACGACTTCCCGGACTCGAACAAGGACATCGGCGTCACGGTGATGGACTTCAACGCGCGCACCAACGGGGGGCCGATCAAGCTGATCTTCCTGTCGCTGATGGGCGCCGTCGCGTTCGTGCTCTTGATCGCGTGCGCGAACGTCGCGAACCTGCTGCTCGCGCGATCCGCGCAGCGCGTGCGCGAGGTCGGCGTCCGCGTGTCGCTCGGCGCGACGCGCGCGCGCATCGTCCGCCAGCTGCTCGTCGAGAGCGTCGTGCTCGCGTCGCTGAGCGGCGCGCTGGGGCTGCTGATCGCGGTCGGCGGCACGCGCTGGTTCGAGGCGGCGACGCAGGACGTCGGCAAGCCGTACTGGATCCATTTCACGATGGACGGCCGCGTGTTCGCGTTCTTCGCCGCCGTCTGCCTCGCCACCGGCATCGTGTTCGGCCTCGCGCCGGCGCTGCACATCTCGCGCACCGACATCAACGAGGTGCTCAAGGAATCCGGCGGGCGATCGGGCAGCAGCGGCATCCGCGCGCGGCGCTGGACGAGCGCGCTCATCGTCGTGGAGGTGGCGCTGACGCTCGTGCTGCTGGCGGGCGCGGGCTTCATGATGCGCAGCTTCCTGATGCTCTACCGCCTCGACATCGGCGTCGAGACGGCGCATCTGCTCACGCTGAACCTCGTGCTGCCGGACCGCAAGTACCCGACGCCGGAGCAGCGCGCGGCGTTCTACCACCGCCTCGACCAGCGGCTGGGCGCGATCGGATCGATTCGCGGCGGCACGATCGCGAGCAACAGCCCGCTCGGCGGCGGCGCCGCGCTGCGGCTGTCCATCGACGGGCGGCCCACGCCGGCCGGCGAGCAGCCGCCGCAGGTGACGCGCGTCGTCGTCGGACCGCGCTACTTCGACACGCTCGACCTCACGCTGCCCCGCGGCCGCGCGTTCGCCGACGACGATGGGACGACGGGCCACGACGTCGCGATCGTGAACCAGCGGTTCGCGTCGATGTACTTCCCGAACGACGATCCCGTCGGCCGCCGCATCAAGCTCGCGCCCGACACCCGCAGCCGTTCATGATGATGATCGTGCGGGCGCAGGGCGAGCCGTCGGCGCTCGCCGCCTCGATGCGCGAAGAGGTACGCGCGCTCGACGCCGATCTGCCGCTCTTCGGCATCCGGACGCTCGACGAGTCGCTGGCGCAGCAGCGGTGGCCCTTCCGCATCTTCGGGACGATGTTCGCGATGTTCGCGGCGATCGCGCTCGTGCTGTCGGCGGTCGGCCTCTACGCGATCACGGCGTATTCGGTCGCGCAGCGGACGCAGGAGATCGGCGTGCGGATGGCGCTCGGCGCGCAGGCGACGCAGGTGTGGTGGCTCGTGATCCGGCGATCGCTCGTGCAGCTCGCCGTCGGCCTCGTCATCGGCGTCGCGGGCGCGTTCGGCGTCGGCGCGCTGCTGCGATCGATCGTCCAGGGGAGCGCGAACGATCCGCTGACGCTCGCCGCCATCGCGGTGCTGCTCGTCGGCGTCTCGCTGGCGGCGTGCTTCTGGCCGGCGCGGCGCGCGACGCGGCTTGACCCGGTCAGCGCGCTGCGGTACGAATAGCGCGGAGTTCGCGGAGCGGTGACGATCGAAGGCCTGCGCGGCATCTGCCGATCCCTGCCCGGCGTCACCGAAGACGTGAAGTGGGGATCCGATCTCTGCTTCCTCGTCGGCGGCAAGATGTTCGTCGTCGTCAACCTCGAGCCGCCGCACCAGGTGGCCTTCAAGTGCACGCCGGACGCCTTTGGCGAGCTCGTCGAACGGCAGGGCATCATCCCGGCCCCGTACATGGCGCGCAACATGTGGGTGCAGGAGCAGGCGCTCGGCGAAACACTCGAGCGGCCCGAGCTCGAGGCGCTCGTCCGCGCATCGTACGGCCTCGTCGTAGAGAAGCTGCCGAGGTCGAGGCGGCCCGGGGCCGCCAGGCCGGGCGGGAAGGGCCGCGCGCACGCGCAGGGCGGCCGATCGCGCGCCGCAGCGGGTCAATGCCCCAAACGCGCCGTCCGGCGGCCGCCGGCGGCATCCCGCCGACGGCGATAGCCTCCGGCGTTCGTCACTTCGTGGCGTTCGGAGCCTGTGCCTGCTCGAGGAAGCATCATGCTTGCTCGTGCAGGTATTCAGGCACGCGCTTTGTAATCGCCACGGCATGATCCCTGGTAGCCAGTTGGCGCGCGCCGTGAACTTGTCTCCGGCGCATCTCTCGCGGGAACCTGCTCAACGATCCGAACGGGCTTGCGCGGCTGCTGAACCAGATCCTCGCGGCGCTGTAATGGAGAAGCGCGCAGCTCACGTGGCCAGGCCGCGCGCTCGTCGTAAGTCTCCGGTTCTGTCCGCAATCTTGGCAGAGCCGGATGAGGCCAGACAGCCTGTCCGGCCGCGTTCTTGCACCGGCACAGACGGGGTCCAAGGAGGGGGACCAATGGGCGAAACACTGCTGCAATACCAGAAGACGGTGCTTGCGCCGAGCGGACGGGAGTACGAAGCGCGCGCGTGCGGCGGTCCGATGGCCGGCAACACCTGGGAAGGCTGGATTGAATTCGTGCCGGTCGACGGCGGCGCGCCCGTCCGATCGCCGCGCGAGACGACGCAGCCGAATCGCACGGATACCGAGTACTGGGCGACGGGGCTCACGCAGATCTATCTGGAAGGAGCGCTCGCCCGCGCGCTCGACAAGCCGCTCGGCCTGATCGCCTCGCCGCCCCCGCAGCCGTCGGTATTCGCCGGGCCGGCGCCGCGCATCGCGCCGCCCGAGGCGGTGCACGAGAGCGTGCTGAATCCGTATTCCGTGTACGAGAAAGGCGAAATGCTGCTGCGCAAGCAGCTCGGCGCGTTGTCGGCGTGGCATCTGGTCAACGTGATCCGCGCGTACGAGTTCAGCCCCGACGACGTCGCGTTGCTCAATCGCCGTCCCGCGCGCGAGCTCATCGAGATCATCGTCGCAGGCGTCCGCGAGGAGCCCCGCCTCCCGACGCGGCCGCGGTAAGCGCGCGTCGATCTCAAAGCGTCCACGCCGCCGCCGGACGCCCTTTCCAGTACCACACGATCAGATCCACGGGCGGCGGTTCGACGCCGAGCTCGCGCAGGCGCACCGCGTTCTGGCCGCGATGCCATTGGCTGTGCATCGCCGCCTGCGTCAGCGCCTCTGCGACGGTGATCGTCAGCGGCGGATCTTTGAAC
>QHWK01000546.1 GCA_003223775.1 Acidobacteriota bacterium | reverse complement strand
CTCGCCGAAGGGCTGCCGAACAAAGCCATCGCCGAGCGGCTCGGCATCAGCGATCAGACGGTGAAGTTCCACGTCTCGTCGATCTCGGGCAAGCTCGGCGCCGCGAATCGCACCGACGCGGTGCGGCGGGCCGTGCGGCGCGGGTTGATCGCGCTATGAACCGGTAGCCGTGCAGGGCTGCCCCTGTGAACCGGTAGCGCAGCCCTTCAGGGCTGCAACGCGCTCTTAATTTCTCTCTCTCGGAACGATCGTCAGCTGCCGCCGCGCCCCGCGCCGCAGGATCGTCATGGCAGCGGGGATGCCGATGCGCTGATCGGTGAGCAGGCGGTGCAGATCGTCGACGCCGGTGACCGGCTCCTCCGCGAACGCGAGCACGACGTCCCCTTCCCGCAGCCCCGCCGCCGTCGCCGCGCCGCCGGCCTCCACAGACACGACGAGCACGCCCGCGGTCACCGCGAGTTGATTCGCGCGCGCGACGGCGCGCGGCACCGGCGTCGTCTGCCCGGCGACGCCGATGTAGCTGCGCCGGATGCGGCCGTCGCGGATGAGCCGCGCGGCGACGTAGCGCGCCGTGTTGCTCGCGATCGCGAAGCAGATGCCCTGCGCGGGCAGGATCATCGCCGTGTTGATCCCGATCACCACGCCGCGCGTCGTCACCAGCGGGCCGCCGGAGTTGCCCGGATTCAGGCTCGCGTCGGTCTGGATCACGTCGTCCATCAGCCGGCCGGAGCGCGCGCGCAGCGTGCGGCCGAGCGCGCTGACGACGCCGGCGGTCACCGAGTGATGGAAGCCGTACGGGTTGCCGATCGCGATCGCGATCTGTCCCACGCGCACGGCGCGCGAGTCGCCGAGCGTTGCCCACGGCAGCGGCGCACCGCTCGAGGCATCGATTCGCACGACGGCGAGGTCGGTGTCGGCGTCGAGCCCAATCGTCTCGCCCGGCGTCACGCGGCCGTCGGCCGTCACGACGCGCATCGCGCGCGCCTCGTCGACGACGTGGCAGTTGGTGAGAATCAGCCCGTCAGGCGTGAAGAGGACGCCGGAGCCGCTGCCGCGCCCGCCGTCGATCTTCACGACGGCCGGCCCCACGGCATCGACGGCCCCTGTGACAGCAGCCGAGTACGCGTCCAGCAGGTGAGCGTCGTCGGTTTGTGGTATCACGGCTCGATTCTAAAAACTCCCGCGAGCCGCCGCACCACCCGTACGGGTTATTAATTCTTGATTCTGGCGACGCCAGGTCCCTTCACGACCCGGCCCGGCCTGGCGCCGGTATGTTCGCCATCCTTCAAGACGCGCGTGCCATTCACCCAGACATGGCGCATGCCGACGGCGTACTGGTGCGGCTGTTCGTACGTCGCACGGTCGGCGATCGTCTTCGGATCGAAGACGACAATGTCCGCGAACTGGCCGACGGCGAGGCGGCCGCGATCCTTCACGCGCAATGTCTCGGCGGGCAGCGACGTCAGCTTGCGTACCGCTTCCTCGAACGGGATCACGTGCTCGTCGCGGACGTACTTGCCCAGCAGCCGCGCAAAGTTGCCGTAGGCTTGTCTTCGGACATCATGTGGAACACCGCGCCCACGCGACTGTCGTCTTCGATGACCAGCTCGATGATGGCGTCCTCGGGGCTTGTGCCGCGCTGAGCGGCCACCTGGGCGACTGTCTGACCGGTGAGCGGTTTCAGCGCTTCGTTCTTGAAACCGACGAGCAGCACGCCGTCGCCGCCGGCGGCGAGCAGCAGGTTCTCCCAGTCGCTGCCCGGCGTCGTCATCTCCCGGCGGACGCGCGTGCGAATCGCGGGATCGCGCAGCCGCTGCGCCCACGCGTTGTAGCCGCCCTCCTGCACCCACGGCGGCATCGACGCGTCGAGGCCCGTCGATCCGGCGGTGTAGGTGTACATGTCCGCCGTGATCTCGAGGCCCTCGCGGCGCGCCGCCTCGATCTTCGCGATCGCGTCGCCGAGCTTCTTCCAGTTCGACTGCCCCGCCGCTTTCAGATGGTAGATTTCCGCGCGGATGTGCGCCTGCCGCGCAATCGTCAGCGTCTCGTCAATCGCCTCGAGCAAACGGTCGCCCTCGCTGCGCATGTGCGAGATGTACATGCCGCCAGACTCGGCCGCGACCTTGGCCAGCTCGACGAGCTCGTCGGTCTTCGCGAACACCGCCGGCGTGTAGATCAGCGCCGTCGTCAGCCCCATGGCGCCGTCGTCCATCGCGCGGCGGACGTGCGCGCGCATGCGCGCGAGCTCTTCGGGCGTCGGCGCGCGATTGTCGTAGCCGATCTCGTACGCGCGAATCGTCGACGCGCTCACGAACGACGCGACGTTCGTCGAAACGCCGCGCGAGGCGAGCGTGTCGAGCGCCTCGCCGAGCGTCGACCACGTGATCGGAAACTTGATGTCGCCCTGACGCGCCATCTGATCCTGCTTCATCGCGTCGCTGAGCGGCCCCATCGAGCTCTCGCCGAACACCGAGAGCGTCACGCCCTGCCGGATGCCACTCTGCGATCGGCCGTCGGCGATGAGCGACGTCTCCGAGTGGTTCAGCATGTCGATGAACCCGGGCGCGACGGCCAGACCCGACGCGTCCACCTCCTCGCGGCCGCGCGCGCCGCCGAGCGACCCTCGGGCCGCGATGCGATCGCTTGCGATCGCGACGTCTTCGACGACGCCGGGTGCGCCCGAGCCGTCGTACACGGTGCCGTGGCGGATGACGACGTCGTACTGCGGCCCGGCGGCGCACGATGCCGCGAGCAGCGCGGCGATCGCGGCGACGGCGGCTCTCATCGTTCCGATGCCTCCCGATCCGCGATCGGCCTGATCCAGATGTTCCGGTACCGCACCGGATTGCCGTGATCCTGCAGCGTGATGGGACCCTTCGCGGTGTCCGGCGTGTACGGATCGATCTTGCGGTGCGCCGTCGGGCCCCAGAACGCGTCGCCGTTGTGCACGACGACGCCGTTGTGGAAGACGGTGACGGCGGCCGGCTTGTCGAGGCGTCCCTGCGCGAAGCGCGGCGCCGCGAAGACGATGTCGTAAGTCTGCCACTCGCCTGGCGGGCGCGACGCGTTCACGAGCGGTGGATACTGCCCGTACATCGCCGCCGCCTGGCCGTCGGGATACGTCGGGTTGTTGACGCTGTCGAGCACTTGCACCTCGAACTTGCCGAGCAGGAACACGCCGCTGTTGCCGCGTCCCTGGCCGTCGCCTTTCACTGTCGACGGCGTGGCGAACTCCACGTGCAGCTGGAAATCGGTGAACTCGGCTTTCGTCCGCATCATTCCTTTGCCGGTCGCGACGATCCCGGCCTTCATCGACCACGTCGCCGGCGATCCGTCAATCATCTGCCACGCGGCGAGATCGTCGCCCGCGCCGATCAACACGGTCGCATCGCTCGGCGGCGGGATCGGCTCGACGTTCTTCACGCCGGGCGTGACGATCTTCGGCTGCGGCCGCTTGCCGTCGTGGATGTGCCAGCGGCCGTTGGGCTGCATCGGCGTGTCGTCGTAGCCGAGCTGTCCCGGCGGCTGCGCCGCGGCAGCGGCGACGATAGCAAGTGCGCACGCGATCGCCGGAACGACCAATCCCCAATTCCTCATCCCCAATCCCCTCTTCATCGCAGCCACGCCATTCCGTCCGGGCCCGTGCCCGTCTGCAGTTTCTTCGTGACCGTCCATGTCTTCAGATCGACGACCGCGACGGCGTTGTCGCCGTTGACGGCGACGAACGCGCGTCCGCCGTCGGGCGGAATCAGCACGCCCTCCGGCGATTTGCCGACGGCGAAGCGCTTGAAGACCGTTCGCGCGGACGCGTCGAGGACGACGATATCGCCGCTCCCGTCGTCGGAGACGATCGCGTAACGGCCGTCTGGCGTCAGCTTGATCCGGTTCGAGCGTTTGGTGCCGGCGTCGATCGTCGCCACGACCTTCTTCGTCGCGACGTCGATCACCGAGACGCGGCCGTCGCGCGAGTGCGCGCTCCAGACCTCGCGGCCATCCGGCGACAGATCGATGCCCTCGGGGCCTTTTCCGACGGGAATCACGGTCTGCGTCCAGCTGCCGCCGCTCTGCGAAATCGCGGAGACGCTGTCGGACCCGATATTCGACGTGAAGATCGTGCGCAGATCCCTGGTCGGCAGCACCATGTGCGTCGCGTTCTGGCCGGTCTCGAACTGCCAGTCGATCTTGTCGGCGGCCGGATCGTAGCGCGCGATCTTCTTGTCGGCTTCCGCCGTGAAGTACAGCTTGCCCTGCGTGAACGCAAGGCCGTGCGGCCGCGACAGCGGCGCGACGTCGATCCGCCGCAGCTCCTTCTGCGCCGCGATGTCGATCATCGAGATCGTGTGCCCCGGCGCGCCGCCCGTGCCGTAGTTGCTGGCGAACGCGTATTTCCCGTCGGTGGAGGCGACGAGCTCGTGCGGCCCCTGGCCGACGCCGACCTTCGCGAGCACGGCGCCCGAATCCGGGTTGACGATCACGAACGTCGCGTCCTCCTTGTTGAGGACGAGCAGCCGGCCGCCGCCCGATTGCGCGGCAGCGGCGACGATGGTGAACGCCGCAGCGGCGGCGGTGAGACAAAATGCGATCTTCATCGCGCCATTATCCATAATCCATAACGGCGGCAAGGCAGGAAGGCAAAAAGGCAGGAAGGCAGGAATTCAAGGCAGGAAGGCGGGAAGGCGGAAACGACGAAGGCGGGAGAGCTGGAAGGATGGAAGGCAGCGGCCCTTTCAACCGTCCAACCATCGCCCTCCGTCCTTTCATCCTTCCGTCCTTCGTCATTCCACCCCTCCTGCCTTCCATCCTTGAATTCCCGCCTTCCTGCCCTTCTGCCCTCCTGCCCTGCCGACTATCATCCTATTGCGTGCCTGCTACTGATCTGCATCGCGATCTCCGCTCCGCCGTCCGCGATCTCTGCAAAGCGTTTCCCGACAGCTACTGGCGCGCGCTCGACGCCGAGCGCGCCTATCCCGACCGCTTCGTCAAGGCGCTCACCGACGCCGGCTACCTCGCGGCGCTGATTCCGGAGGAGTACGGCGGCTCCGGCCTCGGCGTCATCGAGGCCTCGATCATCCTCGAGGAGATCAACCGCAGCGGCGGCAACGCCGGCGCCTGCCACGCGCAGATGTACACGATGGGAACGCTGCTGCGGCACGGGTCGGACGTGCAGAAGCGCGCGCTGCTCCCGAAGATCGCGTCGGGCGAGCTGCGGCTGCAGGCGTTCGGCGTCACCGAGCCGACGACCGGCTCGGACACGACGCAGCTCAAGACGACCGCGACGCGGCGCGGCGATCGCTACATCGTCCGCGGCCAGAAGGTCTGGATCTCGCGTGCGGAGCATTCGGACCTGCTGCTGCTGCTCGTGCGGACCACGCCGATCGACGCGGTGAAGAAGCGGACCGACGGGCTGTCGATCCTCCTGGTCGATCTGCGCGAGGCGGTCGGGCGCGGCCTCACGATCCGCCCGATTCGCACGATGATGAACCACGCGACGACGGAGCTGTTCTTCGACGATCTGGAAGTGCCGGCGAGCGCGCTCGTCGGCGAAGAGGGCCTCGGCTTCCGGTACGTGATCGACGGGTTGAACGCGGAGCGGATCCTGATCGCGGCCGAATGCGTCGGCGACGGCCGCTGGTTCGTCGATCGCGCCACGCGCTACGCGAACGCGCGCGTCGTCTTCAACCGGCCGATCGGACAGAATCAGGGCGTGCAGTTTCCGATCGCGCGCGCGCACGTGAACGTCGAAGCGGCGGATCTGATGCGGTTCCGCGCGGCCGATCTGTTCGATCGCGGCGAGCCGTGCGGCGCCGAAGCCAACATGGCGAAGCTGCTCGCCGCCGACGCGTCGTGGGAGGCGGCGAACGTCGCGGTTCAGACGCACGGCGGCTTCGGCTTCGCCGAGGAGTACGACGTCGAGCGGAAATTTCGCGAGACGCGCTTGTACCAGGTGGCGCCGATCTCGACGAACCTGATTCTCGCCTACGTCGCCGAGCACGTGCTCGGGCTGCCGAGGTCCTATTGACGCCGCTCGCCGGGATCACGGTCGTCGCGCTCGAGCAGGCGGTGGCCGCGCCGCTCGCGACGCGGCACCTCGCCGACCTCGGCGCTCGCGTCATCAAGATCGAGCGGCCCGACGGCGGCGATTTCGCGCGCCACTATGACGCGGCGGTGAAGGGCCTCTCGAGCTATTTCGTGTGGCTGAACCGATCGAAGCAGTCGCTGACGCTCGATCTCAAGCGTCCCGAGGCGATGGAAGTGCTTGCGCGGCTCCTCGCGCGCGCCGACGTCTTCGTGCAGAACCTCGCGCCGGGCGCCGCCGATCGGCTCGGGCTCGCGCCGGCCGCGCTGCGCGATCGGCATCCGCGGTTGATCGTCTGCACGGTATCGGGCTACGGCGCCGCGGGACCGTACGCGGCGAAGAAGGCGTACGACCTGCTCGTGCAGAGCGAGGTCGGGCTCGTGTCGATCACCGGAACGCCCGACGCCGCGGCGAAGGCCGGCATCTCGGCGGCCGACATCGCCGCCGGCATGTACGCCTATTCCGGGATCCTGACGGCGCTGCTGGCTCGGGCGGCGACCGGACGCGGCGCGACGATCGACGTGTCGCTCTTCGACGCGCTCGGCGAGTGGATGGCGCAGCCGGCGTATTACACGATGTATGGCGGCGCGCCGCCGCCGCGCAGCGGCGCCGCGCACGCGACCATCGCGCCGTACGGCCCGGTGCGCGCGGCCGACGGCGAGATCGTCGTCGCCGTGCAGAACGCGCGCGAGTGGACGCGTTTCTGCGCGGGCGTCCTCGGCTGGCCCGAGCTCGAGGACGACGACCGCTTCCGCACCAACGCGCTGCGCGTGAAGAACCGCGACGCGCTGCACGTCGTGATCGAATCGACCCTCGGCCCGCTGCCGATCGCGGACATCGTCGCCCGCCTCGAGCGCGCGGGCATCGCGTACGCGCGCGTGAACGGCGTCGCCGGGTTCGTCGAGCACCCGCAGCTCGTCGCGCGCGACGTGTGGCGCGACGTCGATTCTCCGGCCGGCGCGATCCGTGCGCTGCGTCCGCCGGTGCGGATGGACGGCGTCGAGCCCGTCATGCGCGCGGTGCCGGCGCTCGGCGAGCACACCACCGCGATTCTCGAAGAGCTCGGCATCGCGCCGCACGCAATCGACGCGTGGCGCACCGCGGGAGTGATTTGACGTGACGACGAAGCCGGGCTGGAGCGGACGCGTCTTCGAGGACTTCACCGTCGGCGACGTCTACGAGCATCCGCTCGGGCGCACGATCCTCGAGGCCGACAACGTCTGGTTCACGTGCCTCACGATGAACACGAACCCGATTCACCTCGACGGCGCGTACGCGTCGAGGACCGAGTTCAAGCGGCGCCTCGTGAACTCCTGCTTCACGCTGTCGCTCGTCACAGGCCAGTCGGTGATCGATCTGACGATGAACGCGGTGGCCAACCTCGGATGGGACGAGGTGCGCCTGCCGCACCCGGTCTTCGAAGGCGACACCCTCTATGCGCGCAGCGAAGTCCTCGAGGCGCGCGAGTCCAGGTCGCGGCCGAACGCCGGCATCGTGCGCGTCAAGACGACCGGCGTCAATCAGGACGGCGCGACGGTGATCGAGTTCACGCGCACGTTCATGGTCTGGAAGAGAGGGCACGCTCCGCGGTAGCGCACGCGAAGCTGGCGGCGTCGTCGATGCTTCCGTTGCCCTTGTAGCGCGCGACCTGCGGATACGGGCAGAGCGGCCGCGTGCGCACGACCTTGCCGTCGACAACGCGCGAGGCGGCGATTGTCTGCGGCGCCGTGCCCTTTTCCACCCACTCGACGAGCGGCGTGAGCGCGTCGAAGGTCGACGTGCCGATGCCGCCGCTGCAGTGAAACATCCCCGGCACCATGAAGAGGCGATAGAAGTCGGCCGTCGACGGGCCCGTCTGCTGCGCAACGCGCTCGAAGTAGCGGACGCCCATCATCGGGTTCAGGGCCGGATCGGCCCAGCCGAAATAGCTCACCATCTTGCCGCCGCGCGCCTTGAAGCGCGAGAGATCCGGGTTGGTCGCGTCGAGAGTCGCGCGCGCGGTCTCGATCTTGTCGAGATCGGCGTCGAGATCGAACGAGAGCCAGTCGTACGAGGGACGCGGCGCGCCGAACGCGATGAACTTGAAGAAGGTCTCGCCGAACGTTTTCTGAATCGGCGGCGAGCCGCTCGGCGGCGGCACGAACCACGGCAGCCAGCCGCTCGGCCCCGCGCCGGCGGCGATCTCGGCGCCCACCGGCCATCCGGGAAAAAAGTCAGTGCCGCGCCGCGACACGCCGTGGTAGACGGCGTCGAGCGCGCGGATCTGCGCCGGCGACAGGCAGTCCTCGCCGTCGGCGTCGCCGCTGCATTTCGGCAGATCCGCGGACGCATTGAACCCGC
The DNA here is from genome assembly GCA_003223775.1 of Acidobacteriota bacterium. Lineage (GTDB taxonomy): Bacteria > Acidobacteriota > Vicinamibacteria > Vicinamibacterales > CAVVIG01 > QHWK01. The sequence continues at coordinate 1,034 of QHWK01000546.1, read as the reverse complement.
ACGTTCGCGGATCGTCGATCACACCGTCTTTCAAGCCGTCCGCTGCATCGCATTTTGCATAGACGGCGTTCGCCACGAGACGCAGCTTCGCCGGCGTCAGCGACGCGGCCGCCAGCGCGCGTTGGATCGCAGCGTAGCTGATCATCGTGCCGGAGAAATCGAGCACTGGGGCGCCCGCGACGATGCCGTCGAAATCGTCAGGGAAGCGCTGCGCCTCGATGAGGCCCTGGCGCCCGCCGGTGGAGCAGCCGTCGAAGTACGACCGGCGCGGCGGGGCGCCGTAGTACGCCTGCACCGCCCGCTTCGCCGTCGCCACGGTGACGTGCACGGCGCGAAACGCGTAGTCGACGAACTTCTGCGGCGCGGCCGCAAAGCTGCCGAGCGGCTCGACGGCCGCGTCGTGGCCGGTGTTGGTCTGGACGGCCGCGAAGCCCTTCGCCACCGCGCGGCGTGCGAACGCGGCGCGGCCCTGCGCGTCGAGCGCTTCGCCCGCGTAGCCGCCGTTGCCGAACATGTAGAGGCGGCCGTTCCACGCCGACGGCAGCAGGAGCTCGAAGCGGATTTCAGGCGGAATCAAGCCCGTGATGCGGCAGTGCTCCGGCGTCTCGCCCGCCGCGGCGACCATCGACGCGGTGGAGACCGCGAACTCGTAGCCGGTGAGCGAGACGAGCGAAGCGCACGCAACCGCCGGCTTCGCGTCGCCGCCGGCGGCAAGCGCTGAAGGTTTCCATTCCCGGAACTGCGAGCCGTTCTGCGCGCGGGTGACGGCAGAGGCCGCAAAGAGGGCAACGGCCGCGACGAACGCAAAGGAGCGAGCGGTCCGCAGCTTCATAGGCGGATGCTACTGCGAATTCGGACGGTCGGCCATCTGGAAAAGCGGCGTCAGCAGACGAACGTCGCTCGCGCGCTCGATGTCGCGCAGCGCCTCGAGCGCCGCGCGCGCGGCGTCGTCTCGCAGCGTCGCCGCGGCGCACGACAGAAATTTCGCGTCGAGCTCCGCGTCGCTCGCCGGCCGGTCCGGATAGCCGCGCGCG
>QHWK01000031.1 GCA_003223775.1 Acidobacteriota bacterium | reverse complement strand
GTGTTCGAAGGTTTTGAAGTTGTCGACGAACATCTTCGCGAGCTTCGACGCCTGCAGATCGTATTCGGCGCGGCTCGCCCATGTCTCGCGCGGCTTCAGTACCTCGGGCGGCACCGGCGGACAGCTGACCGGGACGTCGAGGTTGAAGATCGGATCGCGCTCGTAGGCGGCCGCATCGAGCGCGCCCGACAGCGCGGCGCGGATCATCGCGCGCGTGTAACCGATCTTCATGCGCTTGCCGACGCCGTAGGGTCCGCCGGTCCAGCCGGTGTTCACCAGCCAGACGCGCGCGTCGTGGCGCGCGATCTTCTCGCCGAGCATGCGCGCGTAGCGGCCTGGAGCGAGCGGCAGGAACGGCGCGCCGAAGCACGTGCTGAAGGTCGCCTTCGGCTCCGTGACGCCCTTTTCGGTGCCGGCCACCTTCGCCGTGTAACCCGAGAGGAAGTGATACATCGCGCCTTCGGGCGTGAGGCGCGCGATCGGCGGCAGCACGCCGAACGCGTCGGCCGTGAGCATCACGACATGGCGTGGATGCCCGGCCTGCCCCGACGCCACGGCGTTGTCGATGAACGAGATCGGATACGCCGCGCGCGTGTTCTCGGTGTAGCGATCGTCGTCCAGGTGCAGCTCGCGCGTCGCCGGATCGACGACGACATTCTCGAGCACCGTGCCGAACCGCCGCGTCGTCGCGAAGATCTGCGGCTCGGCCTCGGCCGAAAGGCGGATCGTCTTCGCGTAGCAGCCGCCCTCGAAGTTGAACACGCCGCGATCGCTCCACCCGTGCTCGTCGTCGCCGACGAGCATGCGATCCGGATCGCTCGACAGCGTCGTCTTGCCGGTGCCCGAGAGGCCGAAGAACAGCGCGACGTCGCCCGACGACCCGACGTTGGCCGAACAATGCATCGACAGCACGCCCTGCAGCGGCAGGATGTAATTCAGGATCGAGAAGATCGATTTCTTCATCTCGCCCGCGTAGCTCGTCCCGCCGATCAGCACGAGCTTCTTCGCGAAGCTGACCGCGATCACGACGTCGGAGTTGACGCCGTGGCGCTTGGGATCCGCTTTGAAGCTCGGCGTGTCGATCACCGTGAACTGGGGCGCGGCTTCGCTGGCCGCCTGCGGATCGTCGATGAACAGGTTGCGGCAGAAGAGACTGTGCCACGCGTACTCGGTGATGATGCGGACCGGCAGGCGGTAGGCGGGATCGGCGCCGGCATACACATCCTGCACGAACAGATCCTTACCGTTCAGCGACCTCAACAGTTCCGCGTGCAGCACGTCGAACTGCGCCGGCTCCATCGGCCTGTTCGTCTTGCCCCACTCGATCTCGCGATCGCTCGGCGATTCGCGGACGACGAACTTGTCGTTGGGCGAGCGGCCGGTGTGCGTCCCGGTGCGGCACGAGAGCGGACCCGCGGCGGCGATCAAGCCTTCCTGCCGGCGCACCGCTTCTTCGTAGAGCGCCGCCGGAGCGAGATTCCAGTGGATGCGATCGGAGGTGATCCCTTCGTGCTCCAGGCCGCGCGGGCGGTCAAGGCCGATGCTCATCGAACGCTCCTAAGGTATGGAGGCCCAGTAACATACGCCGAATCGCGGGATCGTACTCGCCGCGATCGGTCCAGTCAATACAACGCGCCGAGTACGGAGTAGACTGTAAACAACGTCGCGAACCCATCGTAATGCTTCTATGAGTGGCGAATATCGGCCCGCGCCCGTCGACACGCTCCAGCTCGACGACGCCGGGGGGCAGCCGTCCCCGGGCGCGCGGGGCCGCCGCACGCCTGCGGCGCTCGCGGAGGATTCGCGCCTCGCAGTGGAGATCCGCGGCCTCGTCGAGCGCGGCGAGATGGACCAGGCGCGTGAGCGCTTCGGCGGGCTCGTCGCGATGCACCAGCGGCGCGCGTCCCGAATCGCCTACCAGTATCTTCGCGATGCGTCCGATGCGGACGAAGCCGTCCAGGACGCGTTCTTTCGTGTCTTTTCGCACATCGGCACGTATCGCGAGGCGTGGCCGTTCGAAGTCTGGTTCACGCGCATTCTCATCAACGGCTGCCTCGATCGCCAGAAAACGCGGAACCGCCGCGATCGCTGGTTCACGACGACCGACGTGTCGAGCGCGGACGAAGCGCGCGCGGCCGTCGCGTCGGGCGCGTCGGATCCCGAGCATCGTCTGCTCGCGCGCGAGCGTCGCGCGAAGGTGGCGGCGGCGATCGATCGGCTCGACGGGCGTCAGCGCACCGTGTTCACGCTGTGCCATTACGGCGATTGCACGCCGCGCGAGATCAGCGCGATGACGGGGCTGAGCGAATCCACCGTGCGCGTTCATCTGTTCCGAGCCGTGCGCAAGCTGCGCAGCCTGCTGGGAGGGCAGCCGTGATACCTCGCGCGCACCACGTTCACGATGACGTGCTGCTCGACGCGTATCTGGCCGAGCGCCACGGCGACGTCATGGATCCGCCCGTCGCGGATCATCTCGCCGACTGCACCGACTGCGGCACACGCTACGCCGAGCTGACGGCGCTGATGGACGACCTGCGCCGCGACGGCGAGACGGAAGCCGACGCGATCTTCACACCGGACCGGCTGCGCGCGCAGCAGCAGCAGATCGCCCGGCGCATCGAACACGTCGGCCGTCCCCCGCGCGTGATCAGCTTTCCGAGCCGCATCGTCCGGCGCACGATCGGTCGGTCGACGTCGCGGACGCCGCCGCGCTGGATTGCCGCCGCCGCCGCCGCGGGACTCTTCGTTGGCGTCGCTGTCGGCGCGTCGTACGAGTGGAGCGGTCGCGATGTGCCCGCCGCCACCTTCGCGCGCGACGCGGCCGTGCGCACGTCGCCCGCCGCCGTGCGCGGCAGCAGCGTGGACGACGTCAACGACACGGCGTTCCTCCTCGATCTCGAGCTCGCGCTCGAGCGCCCGCACACGCTCGAGCTGCAGGCGTTCGACGAGCTGACGCCGCACGTCAGGGAGATTCGCGATCAGCGTTGATCGGGCAATCGTCATGGCTGAGGGCTGATGCCGTCCCTCATCTTTCGTAAAGGCCTCGACCTGAAGCATGCCGTCGCCGGCATGCTGGCGGACAATTACCACAGCGCGCTCGTCGATCAAATCAAGAGCGCCGACTTCACGCACCGCGCCGGCCGCCTGACCGTGCATCTGGCGCGTGAGTTCGGCTTCTGCTACGGCGTCGACCGCGCCGTCGACTACGCGTATCAGACGCGCGAGCGCTTTCCCGATCGCAGCGTGTACCTGACCGGCGAGATCATCCACAACCCGCACGTCAACGAGAAGCTGCGGACGATGGGCATCCGCTTCCTCACCGATCCCGGTGAAGCGGTCGATCGGCTCGGCGGAGACGATGTCGTCATCCTGCCCGCGTTCGGCGTCACGATCGCGATGCTGCAGGCGCTCGAGCGCCGCGGCTGCACGCTCATCGACACGACGTGCGGGTCGGTGTTGAACGTCTGGAAGAACGTGCGGCGCTACGCGGAGGGCGGCTACACGTCGGTGATTCACGGCAAGGTCTGGCACGAGGAGACGCAGGCGACCGCCTCGCAGGCCGTCCACTACGGCGGCAAGTACCTCGTCGTCTTCGATCGCGGGGAGACCGAGAGCGTCTGCGAGTACATCCGCACGGGCCGGGGCCCCGCCGCGTTGCTCGATCGCTTCAGCAACGCCGTCTCCGCCGGCTTCGATCCCGATCGCGATCTGCAGCGCATCGGCCTCGCCAATCAGACGACGATGCTGATGACCGAGTCGCTCGAGATCGGCGGCATGATTCGCCAGGCGATGCAGGATCGGTACGGCGCCGACGGCTATCGCGATCGCTATCAGGCGTTCGACACGATCTGCAGCGCCACGCAGGACCGCCAGGACGCCGTCGTCGCGCTGCTGCGCGATCGGACGGTCGACCTGATGATCGTCATCGGCGGCTACAACAGCAGCAACACGGCGAACCTCGCGCGCATCTGCGCCGCGTCGCGGCCGACGTTTCACATCGCCGATCCCGACTGCCTCGTGTCGCGCGAGGAAATCCGTCATCGTCGGGTGGGATCGAAAGAGGAGATCTCGTCGCGGGGCTGGCTTCCGGCCGAAGGGCCGCTGACGATCGGCCTGACCTCCGGCGCCTCGACGCCCGACAACCTCGTCGGCGCCGCCGTGGCGCGCCTGACCGAATTCTGCGGCTGAAAAAAGGGGTCGTACCCCTTTTTCACTCCGGCGCGCCCGCGTCGAGCGTCAGCCGCACGCGCTGGCCGGCGTGCAGCTTGAGCCACTGTTGCAGCCGGCTTCCCTGCTTGACGACGACCATCGCGTCGCCGCCGACCGCGAAGTAGCCGTCGGTCGCTTCCTGCTCCGTCGCCGTGACGTAGCCGGCGAGCGTCATCTCGTCGCCGGCATGGCTCAGACGGCCCAGCGCGAACAGCAGCAGCGCCAGTGTGAGCCATGCGAGGAAGAACGGTCGCACGTCAGCCGAAATAGCAACCGTGGTGCCACGCGCGCGCGTGTTATCATCCGCGCGAATTTCCGCTCGCAGCACTCGCCGTGGAAACCGACTTCCTCAATACGCAACGGAAAGGGACGAATACGCACCGCGGCATGCGCGCGCCGGCGCTCGCGTTGGCGGCGGCCGCCATCGCGACGTCCTTCGCGTCGGCGCAGCGCACGGCGCCGACGCCGCAGTCGGTCATCGGCTGGGAGCCGTGCGCCGATTACAAGCTCGCCACCTACGAGCAGATTGACGACTACTTCCGCAAGCTGGCCGACGCGGCGCCGGGCCGGATGCGGATCGTCGACATGGGACCGACCGCCGAGGGACGGACCGAGATTCTTGCCGTCGTCTCGTCGGAAGACAACATCAGGCAGCTCGGCAAGTACAAAGACATATCGCGGACGCTGGCGCTGGCGCGCGCCGCCGGTGCATCGGCGCGCGACAACGACGGTCGGCTCGGCGACGAGGCCGCGCGCGCGCTGGCGCGCGAAGGCAAGGCGATCGTGTGGATCGACTTCGGCCTGCACTCGATCGAGGTCGCGCACGCGCAGACGGCGCCGCTCCTCGCCTTCAAGGCGGTCACCGACGAGTCGGAGGAGATGCGCTTCATTCGCGACAACGTGATCCTCCTGCTCGCCGCGAACATGAACCCCGACGGCACGACCATGGTGGCGAGCTGGTACCGCGAGAACCTGGGCAAGCCGTGGGAGAGCCGGCTGCCGGAGCTGTGGCACAAATACGTCGGCCACGACGACAACCGCGACTGGTTCATGATGAACCAGGTCGAGACACGCAACGGCGCGCGCCAGCTCTACGCCGACTGGTTCCCGCAGATCGTCTACAACCAGCACCAGACCGGCCCGTTTCCGTCGCGCATCTTCGTCCCGCCGTTCGACGATCCGATGAACCCGAACATTCCGCCGCTCGTCATGCGCGGGGTGAATCTGGTCGGCGACGCGATGACGAGACGGCTCGATGAGGAGGGCAAGCGCGGCGCCGTGTCGCGGCTCGGGTTCGACACGTGGTGGAACGGCGGCATGCGCACCGCGCCGTACTTCCACAACATGATTGGGATCCTGACCGAGACGAGCCACGCGTCGGCGACGCCGGCCACTTACGACGTGCGCACGTTCCCGAAATACTTCGCCGGCACCGACGTGCCGACGCTCGAACCGACGACCTACTACCCCAGCCCATATCTGGGCGGCGAATGGCACCTGCGCGACAGCTGCAACATCATGGTCACGACGTCGACGGCGGTGCTCGACATCGCCGCGAAGCGGCGCGAGGAGTGGCTGTACGACGCCTACCAGATGGCGCGCGACGCGATCCGCGCTCACGCGCGCGAGACGTTCATCGTTCCCGCCGACCAATGGGATCGGCCGACTGCCGTCAAGCTCGTGAACGTGCTGCGGCTCGGCGGCGTCGAGATCGAGCGCGCGACGGCGCCGTTCAGCGCCGGCGGCCGGCAGTACGCGACGGGATCGTTCGTCATTCGCGGCGCGCAGCCGTTCGAACCGTACGTGACGGATCTGTTGACGCCGCAGGTGTACCCCGACATGCGGCAGTACCCCGGAGGGCCGCCGAAGCGCCCGTACGACATCACCGGCTGGACGCTGTCGTATCAGATGGGCGTCCGCGTCGATCGCGTGGCGGAAGCGGCGAGCGTCGCGACCGAGCGCGTGGACGTCGCGCGAGTGCCGCAAACGACCGTGCCGGCGCAGGCGCGCGCGTATGCGCTCGATCCGCGCGAAAACGACGCGTTCATCGCCGTCAATCGACTGCTGAAGGCGGGCGTCGTCGTCTCGCGCTCGCGAAACGCGGTGGCGGTCGGCGGCGAGCCGTGGCCGGCCGGCACGTTTCTCGTCGCCGCGGGCGCAGGGACCGCGGCACGCGTCGAGGAAGCCGCGCGGTCGCTCGGCGTCCGCGTCGGGGATGCGACCGGAGTCGGAGTGGGGTCGGACCGGAGTCGGACCCCACTCCGACCCCGGTGTGGCGGCTGCGCGCGCCCCGCATCGGGCTCTACCACGGCTGGGGCGGCAACATGGACGAGGGATGGACGCGCTGGATCCTCGAGCAGTTCGAGTTTCCGTACGCGTCGGTCTTCGACCGCGACGTGCGCGCCGGGAATCTGCGCGCAAAATTCGACGTCATCATCCTTCCCGACGCCACCTACGACCAGATGCTCAATGGCCTGCCGCCCGGATCGATGCCCGAGGCCTACAGCGGCGGCATGACGGCGCGAGGCGTGTCGAACCTCTACGACTTCGTCGCCCGTGGCGGAACGCTCGTGACGATGGATCGCGCCGCCGAACTGCCGCTCACGACCTTCGGTCTCCCGATTCGCAACGTGACGGCCGGAGTCCGCGAGACCGACTTCTTCGTGCCCGGCTCCATCCTGAAGATTTCCGTCGATCCGTCGAATCCCGTCGCCTACGGCATGCCGCCCGAGGCCGCGGCGTTCTTCATCAACAGCCCGGCGTTCTCGGTCGGCCGCCGCGTAAATCAGTTCGACGATCGACCCGCCGCCGATCCCGTGCCGGTCGACACCGTGCGCATCGTCGCGCGCTATCCCGGCAATGACGTTCTTATGAGCGGCTGGATGCTCGGGCCGAGCATCGGGGCCAGACGCACGGCACGTACAAGCTCCTCTTCAACCCGATCCTGCTGGCGGCGGCGGAAAAGCTCTGGTAGGGCCGCCCGACCTGCCCGACCCGGAGTAAAAGATTGTCTACCGCTAAACGCCCATGAGCCTGCCGTCGTAGTCCCTCAAGTAGCCGATTTTTCAGAGGTTTAGGTATGAGCCCGACTTCGCGCCGCGGATGGCTGGCCGTCATGCTCCTACTGGCAATGACGGTCTCGGCTCGCGCACAATCGTTCGGCTTCCCCTGGTGGCGCGACGCTCAGTTCCAGAAAGACCTGAGCCTCACGAACGACCAGTCCGCGCGGATCGACACCGTCTTCCAAGCCACGATTTCGCTGCTTCGGCAGAAGCGGCAGGAACTGGACCAGCAGGAGGCCGAGCTCTCGCGGCTGATTGCCGCCAACGCGGACGAAGCGACGGTCGTGCGGCAGGTGGACAAGGTCGAAGGCGTTCGCGCGAGCCTCAACAAACACCGGACGCTCATGCTGCTCCGCATGCGCCAGGTCCTCTCGCCCGACCAGCGTGTGAAGTTGAACAAGCTGTACGAGGAGCGGCAGAAAGACCAGAAAGACAAAGCGACCGACAAGAAGCGGCCCGACAACATGCAAGGGAGTGAGGAATGATTCGGAACGGATGGACCCGGATGGCCGCAGCAGCCGTCACGCTCGCGGCGCTTGCCGGCGCCACGGCCCCGGCCGCGGCACAGCAGATCACCGAGGCTCGGATTCGTGAGCTGATCAAGGAAGCGGTCGATCCCGCGAGCCGTCTGCAGACGCCGCCGACGGCGCAGCCCGGCGCAACGGGCGACACCCGGCCCGCGGTCGCGCTCACGCTCGACGACGCGGTGAAGTTTGCGCTCGATCGCAATCTCGACATCGCGGTGCAGCGGCTCAATCCCGAGATCAACGACATCGCGGTGGCGAGCATCGCGTCGGTGTACCGCCCGGCGGTGACGTCCACCGTTGCCGCGGCGTCGCAGTCGACGCCGGCCAACTCGGCGATCGCCGGCAGCAACACGCCGGGCGCGCCGATCAACACGACAACGAATACCTATAACGGCGGCATCGCGCAGAACATTCCGTGGGGCGGCGGTAGCGCGGCAATCACGCTGAACAACAACCGAGGGACGACGACGTCGCTCAACGCGTTGTACAACCC